>JBFMBJ010000111.1:0-4056 GCA_040755235.1 Candidatus Omnitrophota bacterium | reverse complement strand
CGCATCATACCTTTTAAAGATGGTATTCGAGGAGTATTAATTTCTTTAACTACAGTTAATAAAGCTGGAAGTGGTGTCTCGATAACTTCAAATCCCTCTTCCATCATTCGCTGGACACGCATAGAATTATCTTTAACCTCTTCGACTTTTTTTACATAAGTAACCTGGGGAATGTCTAAGTGTGTTGCAATTCCCGGACCAACCTGCGCAGTATCTCCGTCGGAGGCTTGTTTCCCACAAATAATAATGTCAAAACTTCCAATTTTTTTGACAGCCCCTGCTAAAGTATAACTTGTCGCCCAAGTGTCACTTCCTGCAAATGCCCTGTCACAAACTAAAATCCCTTCATCTAACCCAAAAGAAATTGCTTCTCTCAAAGCAGCTTCTGCTTGCGGTGGCCCCATAGTTAAAGCTATTGCCTTGCCGCCAAATTTTTCTTTTAATTGCACAGCTTCTTCAATGGCATACATATCAAAAGGATTAATAATTGATTTAACTCCTTCACGAATTAAAGTATTTGTTTCTGGATTAATTTTTACTTCTGTTGTTTCTGGAACCTGTTTTATACAAACGATAATATTCATAATAATTGTCGCAAAACGTAAAGCGAAAAACTTAAAGTTAAAGTGTAAAATTTAAAGTTTTGGATTTTAGTTTTACACTTTGCGCTTTGCACTTTACGCTTACTTCGCTGTCTCCTTGATTACCTGTAAAGCAATAATATTTCTTTGAATTTGGTTAGTGCCTTCATAAATCTGGGTAATTTTTGCATCGCGTACATATTTCTCAATTGGATAATCTTTCATGTAACCATATCCACCGAATATCTGAAGCGCATCAACAGTCACTTTCATCGCCACATCAGAAGCATACATTTTTGCCATTGCTGATGCCTTAGAAACATCTTTTACTCCAGCATCAACCATGCGAGCAGTTGAATAAACCAAGCCTCGAGCAGCTTCAATTTCTGTTGCCATATCTGCAATCATCCATTGAATTCCTTGGAAACTCGAAATTGATTTTCCAAATTGATGGCGTTCTTTAGCGTATTTTACTGCTAAATCTAAAGCACCTTGTGCAATACCAAGCGCCTGAGCTGCCACTCCTGGGCGCGACATATCAAATGTCCTCATGGTAACAATAAAACCCATGCCTTCTTTAGCCAGTAGATTTTCTTTTGGAATTTTGCAATCAGTAAATACAAGCTCTCTGGTTGAAGATGCTCTAATTCCAAATTTATCTTCTTTTTTACCAAAGCTAAATCCAGGAGTGCCTTTTTCTACAATAAAAGCTGATGCACCACGCGCACCTTTTGTTTTATCGGTCATAGCAATAACCACATAAGTTTCTGCATCTCCACCGTTAGTGATAAAGTGTTTCAAGCCATTTAAAACATAGTGATCACCGACTTTTTTGGCCACAGTTTTAATTGCCGAAGCATCAGATCCAGCCTCTGGTTCGGTTACAGCAAAAGCAGCAACTTTTTTACCACTAGCTAAATCTGGTAAATATTTTTTCTTTTGCTCGTCATTGCCAAAAAGAACAATGGGAAAAGTCCCCAAAGCTGATGCGGCATAACAAACTGCAATTCCTCCGCAGGCCTTGGATAATTCTTCAGTGGCAAGGCATAAATTTAAAACCCCTACGCCCATACCACCGTACTCTGTTGGAATAAATAATCCGAATAAATCAGCTTCGCCAATTATTTTTATTATATCCCAAGGATACTCTTCGGTCTGGTCATATTTTGCTGCCACTGGCCTGATTTTTTCTTCCGCAATTTTACGTGCTAATTCTTGAATCATTTTTTGTTCATCGGTTAATAGATAATCCATCTCTACCTCCTCGCTTACACTCGTCGGAATTATTAATTTTTAATGCTAAATTATAAATTTTTTTCAGAAGTTTTTACTATAGATGTTAAAACTTTTAAAATTTCTTCGTTTTCCTCTAATAAAGATTTTGTTTCAGAATCGTTTAATAAATCAGAACTCATAATTAATCTTAACCAATACCTAGTCTCCCTGGATTCTCTTTTTGCAATATTCATACAGTTGGTAAATTCTTTCTTAGTTCTAGATCCCATAGCTTCTTCTATATTAGCACCTACAGAAGTTCCTGATCTAATTATTTGCTTGGCTAATTCACTTCCTTCTCTATTTCTGGGTAACCTTGAAACAATTTTTATTATTCTTAATGCAAATTTAAACGTTCTTTCTCTTATATCATAAATTTTTTCTTTTTTCTCATTCATAATTCATAATTTATGATTTATAATTGCCTTATCATAGCGATTTCATTACAATTAGGAAATTTTGCGCAGTAAATACATTCAGCCCAAATTTTATGCGGAAGTTTGGCGTGCGTTGTTTTTTTAAACCCAAGTTTTTTAAAATAATCTGGTATATAAGTTAAAACAAACGCTTTTTTTGCACCTAAACTTTTTGCTTCTTCTAAGCAAGCTAAAACTAAGTCTCGACCGACGCTCTTGTGTCGCAGTTGTTTTTCAACTGCTAAAGATTTTATCTCTACTAAATTTTCCCAGCCAATCAAATGTAATGCAGCGCAACCTAAAATCTTATTATTTTTTTCGTACACCCAAAAATCACGCAAGTTCTCATAAATTTCATTTAAAGAGCGTGCAAGCATGAGATTTTTACAAGCATAATAGTTGACCAATGCTTGAATTTTTTTTACATCTTTTAATTTTGCTTTTCTTAACATTTTAAATGAGCAGACAACTTACGGAATACAATGACGTAAGTTGTAGACTTTTGGTCGTCTGCGAATTTAACCCCTCACCCAGCCTTTGGGATGATGAAGTTGTAACTTTTGAACTTACCCTAACTCTTTTCCAACCAGAGGCTGGGTGAGGGGTAAGTTCAGACTTATGAGTTATATTCGCTTCACTCCATAACTCATTTAATCTCCGTTCCCTTTGCAACTACTACAATCCCCGAATCGCTAATAAAAAATCTTTTTTTATCTTCCTCTAAATCATAACCAATAACCATTCCCTGAGGAATAATTACATCTTTATCGATAATTGCGCGCTTAACTTTTGCATAACGGCTGACATTAACACCTTCCATTAAAATCGAATCTGTTACTTGCGAAAAACTGTTGATGCGCACATTGTAAGACAAAATAGAGCGCTCTATCTTACCGCCAGAAATGATTGAGCCGTGTGCAATAAAAGAATCTAATGCCAAGCCTATACGACCAGCGACCTCTCCTCCGGCAAAAACAGTTTTGGCTGGAGGATACTGTTCCTGATAAGTATGAATTGGCCACTCTTTATCATATAAATTAAAAACTGGATCGACTCGTATCAAATCCATATTCGCTTCATAATAAGCATCGATTGTTCCGATATCGCGCCAATAACCTACTTCTTTCTTATTTTCATCTTTAAAATTATAAACGATGACTTTTTTACCTTCTTTAAGCATGCGCGGAATAATATCTTTGCCGAAATCATGCGTGCTTTCTGCGTCTTTAGCATCATCATCTAATTCTTTTTCTAAAATGCCTGCCTTAAAAACATAGATTCCCATTGATGCATAAACACATTTTGGATTACTCGGAATTATTTTTGGTTGCTTTGGTTTCTCCTGAAAACTAGTTACCCTATCTTGTTTATCCGCTTCAACTATACCAAAATGTTCTGCCTTTTCTTTTTCAACCTCTACAACAGCTACCGTTAAATCAGCATTATTTTGACGGTGGAAATCAATCATTTGATAGTAATCCATTTTATATACATGGTCACCTGCCAGAATTAAAACATCAGTTGGTCTCTCCATGCCAAGGGTATAAATATTTTGATAAATTGCATCAGCTGTGCCTAAATACCAGCTTTCACCAATACGTTGCTGCGCAGGAAGAAGCTCAATATATTCACCGAGTTCAGTTGAAAGAATATTCCAACCTAAACGAACATGCCTATGTAAAGATGCAGATTTATATTGGGTTAAAACATATATACGCCGCAGGCCTGAGTTAATACAATTAGAAAGCGTAAAATCAATAATCCGATACACTCCACCAAATGGC
>JBFMBJ010000110.1:0-4233 GCA_040755235.1 Candidatus Omnitrophota bacterium | reverse complement strand
ACTCCCAACGCTATTTTATCAAGAGGAATTTCTGGCGTAAGAAACAAAAGCATAATTATTAATTTGCCAGGAAACCCTATGGCAGTAAAACAAATTTTACCAGAAATCTTATCTGGGATTATTCATGGGGTAAAAATCATTAAAGGCCTAAAAGAATAAGCGTTGCTAGAAAATATTAGTTAAGTTATAATAAATAAACATATTTAATTTAGGAGAGAAAAAATGGATGTAAAAAAAATATTAATAAGTTTAGAAAAAAAATTTCCTCAAAAGCCGGCGATTATTTTTCGAGACCAGCCTATTAGTTTTAGTGATTTAAAAGACAAAAGTTTTCGCTTAGCTAATTCTTTAATTGATTTAGGTCTAAAAAAGCAAGATAAGATAGCGATTTATTTACCTAATTGGCCAGAATATATTTTTAGTTATTTGGCAATATTTTCCGCTGGGCTAACTGCTGTGCCTTTAGATTTTATGTTTACGCAAGAGGAACTCATTTCTTGCTTAACACATTCGGAAACAAAAGTTTTAATCACAAAAGAAAAACCAGGTATTGATTTAGAAGAATTAAAGAAAAAAATCCCGAGCCTAAAAATAATTATTTCTTTAGATAAAATTCAAAATTATTTAAATTTCCAAGATTTAATCGAAAAAGGTTCTAATTTAGAACCTAAGGTAGATATTAATGATAAAGATAAAAGTATCATTTTTTATACCTCAGGCACAACTGGCAGGCCCAAGGGCGTCTTATTAAATTACAAACATTTGGATGCTTCACCCGCGGCCATGGATTATTTTGTAGATTTAAACAACAAAGATGTAAAAATTTGTGCGCTACCTTTTTCACATGCTGGGGGTTTGGTTTATTTACAGAATTGTATTGTTTATGGGATAACGCTTATTTTAATGAAGCGTTTTATGCCCGTCGAGTTTTTAAAAAACATAGAAAAATATCGCGTGACTTGTTTTCATTTGGTTCCGTCGATGTATTATGCAATTTTACATTTAAAAGAATTTGAAAAATATGATTTAACTAGTTTACGTTGGGTGGATGTCTTTGGTGCTCCAAGTGCACCAGATGCACTAAAGAGGTTTCACCAGTATTGCCCGAATGCAAATTTTCTAAATGGTTGGGGCCTGACCGAAACTAACGCTCCTAACGTTGTAACGCCTATGGGCTCAAATAAAATTGAAAGTATTGGTAAGCCTGCACCATGGATTGAATTAAAAATTGTTGATGATCAGAGTAAAAAAGTAGCTATTGGGCAAGTAGGGGAGCTTATCATGCGAAGCTGGGTAGTGATGGAAGGATATTATAATGACCAAGAAGCTACTAATGAAGTAATCAAAGATGGTTGGTTTTATACAGGAGACCTAGCCCGAGTTGATCAAGAAGGATTTTTTTATATTGTTGGCCGCAAGCGCGAAATTATTAAAGTAGGAGGAGAATTGGTTTATGCTCCAGAGGTAGAAGCAGCAATTCATAAACATCCCGGAGTAACAGAAGTAGCAGTGATCGGCGTGCCGGATAAATTACGTGGAGAGCAAATAAAAGCATTTGTAGTTTTAAAAGAAGGTTTTAATTTAGACGATGGAACTTTACGTTTATTTTGTCGGGAACATTTGGCGCATTTTAAGATTCCTAGCCAAATTGAATTTAGAAACGAGTTGCCAAAAAATAGAACTGGAAAAATCGATAAGAATTTATTAAAAGTGTAAAAAAAGGAGATTTGTATTATGCCAATGAAAAAAGATATTCATCTTACAGGTGCTGATTTAATTAATATGTGTCAGGTACGAGTTGGTGATTTAGGAAAATATGCGCTTGTACCCGGGCCATTAGAAAGATTAAAAGCAATCTTACGCAAAATAGAAAATCCGATAAAAAACTTTTCTTTTTTTGAATATTCAATGTATACCGGAACTTACGAAGGAATAAAAGTTAGCGCTGGAAACGGCGGTCGGTATAGCGCAGATAACGCAATTTGTGCAGAGATGCTTTGTGCAGCTGGCGTGCCAAACATCATTCGCACTGGTACTTGTGGTGCTTTAGAAGAGAAGATGCAAGTTGGAGATATGATTATTACAACCGATGTAATCCGCGGGGACGGAGTTACTCCTTATTATGTAAAAGATGATTTTAAAACTAAGGCTGATTCAGATATCGTAAAAGCATTGATAGAAGCTGCTAAGTTATTTAAAGTTACCTATCACGTCGGGACCATTTGGACTACAGATGCATTTTTACGTGAAACAAGAGAATTAGTTGAAGAAATTAAAGGTAAGGGTGGTATTGCAGTGGATATGGTCACCTCGGCTATTCTTACTATTGCACAACTTAATAAAGTTAGAGCAGGCTCGATTATGGTCGTAAGTGACAATTTGATGACCGGAGAAATGGGTTTTGTAAATCCTAAATATTATGATGGTGAAACAAAAATGATTGATGTTGCAATGCAAGCCATTAAAATTTTAGAAGGACGCTAAATTGAAGGAACCGATTCTTTTTTGGCCTGTGTTTTTGAAAAAAAATCAGGTCTTAATTCTAGACGAAACGTTATTACCAAATAGGGTTCATTATATAAAAGCAAAAAATTCCAAGGCAGTAGTCAAGGCAGTAAAAGATATGAAAACACGCGCCTTTGGTCAGGTGTTAGCATTTTTTAATGGCGCTTTATTAACACTCGAGCAAAATAAAAACAAAATTAACTTAGAAAATATTTTAAAAACAGCAATGTCTGATTTTTGTAATGCGCGTCCGACTTTGCCATTTGGCGCCTTTAGTCATCTGGTAAATTGTTGGATAGAAAAAGCAAAAGAAAAAAATTTAGATTTGTATAGCTTCATTAAAAAAAATATTTTAGGATTTTTAGAAAATACTAAAAATATTGCTCTAAAAAGAGCGCAAGAAGTAAGTCAAATCCTTCAAGACAACGATACGATTCTTACGCATTGTAATATTAGTGGTCAATTGGTAATGATTGCGCAAATTGCCAGAACCCAAGGTAAGAAAATAAATTTTTTTGTTACAGAAACTCGGCCATATTTTCAAGGGTCTCGCTTGACGGCTTGGGAACTGAAAAAGGCAGGTTTCGAGGTTACTTTAATTTGTGATAATATGATTGCTAAAGTGATGTCTGAAGGAAAAATTGATAAAGTTATCGTTGGTTCGGATCATTCTGCAGAAAATGGCGATATCGCAAATAAAATTGGTACTTATCAATTGGCAGTCTGCGCAAAAGAATTTAATATTCCTTTTTATTGTTTAACCCAAAGCTTGGGAAAATTGCCCAAAACAGGATCTGATATAAAAATAGAAATACGCCCAGAAAAAGAATTTCTATTTTATCAAGGCAAACGTTTTGCTCCTCTTGGGACGCATGCTTATTATCCGGGATTTGATATTACGCCGAGTGATTTAATTACAAAAAGATTTTCTTTTTCCGTTTAATTATGGATAAAAAAATTTTAATTTACGGAATTCCAGATAAAAGATTTTACGATTATCTAAAAGAAAAAAAAATCAAAGAAGTTTTTGTATCTGAATTGCGTCCTAATTTAGAAGGGGCAAAATTGGTCAGCAAAGAACTCCTTAAAAATAAAATTAAGCCGATATTAATTTCAGATAATATGCTCGGGTTTTGTGTATCTAAAAATTTGGTAGGAGAAATCGTATTATTTTATGATAAAATAGTTAGTAACAAGGTTATCTGTAGGACAGGATCCTTAGTAGCAGTTTTACTTGCTAAAAAACACTTAGTTCCAATTTCTTGTTGGCCAGCTAAAAAAGGAATAAAAAAGAGTGTTCATAAAAAAACTTTAACCAACTTTTTAGGTTCAACTATTGCGCCGCATGATATTAAAACATATTCTAATCTAGAAGAAGAAATTCCTTTAGGATGTTTAAACAGGGTCGAATGATGCTAAAATTTAAAACTTATCAAGATTTAATCGAAATTGCAAAAATTACTTATCAAAAAGGCTTAGTAACGGCTAGCTCCGGCAATATTAGTCTGCGTCTTGATGAAAATACCATTCTTATTACTAGTCATGGTTCTAGTTTTGGTTTTTTAAAAAAAGAGGATCTTGTAAAAGTAAATTTAGATGGAAGAGTTATATCTAGCAAAAAAGGCAAGAAGCCATCCAGCGAATTGCCATTACATTTAGCAATTCATAAAAATTTAAATCCCAAAATAGTATTTCACACCCATCCTAAATTTACTAATGCATTTTTTA
>JBFMBJ010000109.1:0-4287 GCA_040755235.1 Candidatus Omnitrophota bacterium | reverse complement strand
CAGCAATGATCCCCATTGCTTTTTTAGGGATTACTGCCAACGAAAGTTACAACGAGCTTTATGACTTAATTGATAAACGTATTGCAGATGCCCTACGCCAGATTCCCGGTGTAGGTACAGTACAGTTAGAAGGAGGCCTGCAACGTCAGATTAATATTTGGGTAGATAGACATCGACTGGAAGGGTATGGTTTTTCTATCTTAGATATTCAAAATATATTAAAGAAAGAAAACGTAACACAGCCCGTAGGTAATTTAAAATCAGGTCTTACAGATTATCTTATACGCTTACCCGGTGAATTCGTGCATCCCGATGAAATAAATTTGGTTATTTTAGGTAAGCGCAGTGGTAAAGTTATTTATCTTAAAGACGTAGCCCGTGTAGAAGATAGCTTTAAGGAAGTTACTACAGAAGTTAAAATAAATAAAAATTTAGGGCTTTTGTTAATGATACAAAAGCAAACCGATACGAATACTGTAGAAGTAGCACAGCGGGTCAAGAAAAAATTAAAGGAATTAGAAGCTACCTTGCCGCCAGACGTAAAGATGTATTTTATCTTTGACACCTCAAAAGATATTATCAATTCTCTAAATTCTTTAAAATCTTCATTATGGTTTAGTATAATTTTGGTTATTTTAGTAGTTTGGTTTTTCTTACGCCAGGTTTTACCTAGCTTTATTATTGCTTTAACCATTCCTTTTTCGCTTTTAATCGCTTTTGTTTATATGTTTTTAACAGGTAAAACTATAAACACTATTAGTTTGTCGTCATTGGCGATTGCTTCAGGCATGGTCGTAGATAATGCCATTGTGGTTGTAGATAATGTATTTCGGCGCCTTGAAAAAGGGAACCGTCCTAAAGAAGCAGCGATTTTTGGGACTTCAGAAATGTTTCTAGCAATTGCGGCTTCTACTTTTACTACGATGGTAGTATTTTTACCGATGTTATTTATTAGTGGAGTAGTGGGAATTTTATTTGCAGAATTGGCAGTAATTGTTACAGCGACACTTTTAGCCTCTTTATTTACCGCTACAACTTTTAGCCCCATGCTTTGTTCAAAATGGCTTAAAAGCCGTGATTCGTCGTCCGTCAGCCATCGTCCGCAAAAACTATTCAGCAAATTCTATGAACTTTCCGAAAAGTGGTTTAAATCATGGGAGGAATTTTATTCAAGGTCTTTGGGTTGGTGTTTATTTCATAAGAAAATAGTTATTTTTGGATTTTTAGGGGCATTTATCTTGAGTTTATTTTTAACTCGTTTTGTGGGAAACGAATTTATCCCCAACGAAGATACGGGCGATTTACGTTTAACGGTGCAATTACCGATTGGCACAAGATTAGAAGAAACGCAGAAATTATCTAAAATTATAGAGGATATGTTAAGCAGTGATGTACCGGAAGCAAGATTTTACTATGCTCGGAGCGGCTCAGTATCTGGACAAGGGAGAGTTTTTAATCGGACTTCAGGGAGCAATGTTGTTATTGCAGGGGTAAAATTAGTGCCCAAAGATAAAAGAAGGCGTTCCGTAGAAGAAATAGGAGAAACCTTAAGAGAAAAAATACAGCGTATTCCCGGGGTAATAAAGACAGATATCAGTGTAGGTAATCCCCTGGGGCGTTTAATAGCTGGGACTGGCGGTAAGGCCGTGCAGGTTGAAATTATTGGCTATTCTTTCCAAGAAACAGATGCCTTGGCATTAAAGATAAAAGAAATGATAGAAAAAATTCCTGGGACAGTTGATACGACTATCTCTCGTGAACATAATCGTCCCGAATTAAATATAAAAATAGATAGAGAAAAAATAGGTGCTCTGGGCCTAGATATGCAAACAATTGCAAGTTCTCTAAAAACTTTTATAGAGGGTTCTACTGCAACAAGATATCGCGAAAGGGGCGAAAGTTATGATATTTATGTAAGACTCCAAGAAAGTTCTCGGGGGAAAATAGAAGATATAGAAAATTTGTCAATAGCACTACCTTTATTGTCAGAAAAAACAGTGTTAGAGCCATTAGAAAATTTAGCTTCTACAACTAATTCCGAAATAAGACAAATTAAATTGTCAAATATTGCTAATATCCAGGAAGCTAAGGGTCCGTTGGAAATTGAACGTCAAAATCGAGAGAGGGTAGTAACAGTTGAATGTAATACTTATAAGCGTTCTATGGGTAAGGTGGTAGAGGATATTAAAAAAGAATTAAAGAATATTGTTATTCCCTCGGATATAATGATAAATATAGGCGGTGAGGCCGAAGAGCAGAAAAAAGCGTTTAAAGATTTATTTCTTTTGTTGATTTTGGGAATTTGTCTTGTTTATATGGTCATGGCTGCACAATTTGAATCTTTACTAGATCCATTTATTGTCATGTTTTCTATACCCTTTACTTTTATCGGTGTAATTTTAGGATTTATATTAACCGGGCAAACTTTAAGTATTATAAGTTTTTTAGGCGTTATTATGTTAATGGGGATTGTTGTTAATAACGCTATTGTTTTAATTAGTTATATTAATATTTTGCGTGCTCGGGGTCTATCCATGTTAGAAGCAGTGACTCTTGGTGGCAGAGAGCGATTACGACCAGTTTTAATGACTACCATTACAACTTTGGTAGGGCTCCTGCCTTTAGCTATTTCCAGGGGTGAAGGTTCAGAAACTTGGAATCCTTTAGGAATTACAATGCTTGGTGGTTTAACAGTCTCTACGTTAATTACCATGCTTTTTGTTCCAACTCTTTATGCGGCATTTGAGGGCCGTGTCAGAAAAAATAACAAAAGATAATCCAATCGAACGGAGTGAGATTATGCGAATGGTAATGATTATTTATAATGAAGCGCTCGATGCAGAGATAATGGAGATTTTAACAAAATGCGCATTGAAAAATTATACTAAAATTATGGGTACTTTTGGTAAAGGAAATACCTCTGGTACACATTTAGGAGATGATATTTGGCCGGGAAGAAATAATGTTTTATATGTGGCTTGTTTAGCAGAAGAAGCAAAGCAACTTATTGGGTATATTAAAGAAATGAGAAAATCTCTGGGTCAAGAAGGAATTAAGGCCTTTATCTTACCACTAGAAGAACTCACTTAACTCTTTTAATTTCAATTTGTTTTATTTTTAAAAAAATCCTTGACAAAATAACTTGTTTCTAATAAAATTTGAATAGTAAAATTTTACTATATTAAATGAGACCACGACTTAAGGAATAAAATAACTTAAGTCGTTCGGTCGAATTTACCCCCACTGTTTCGTTTTGCTTTCGCAAAGCGAAACAAAACGTTGGGGGTAATGCGCAGACGCTTCGCTATAACTTATGTCGCATTTATTTCCATAAGTTATCTGCTTATTAAAGGAGAAAATATGAAAATACTTTTTATTATGCCACCTATGGGAGCATGGTCAACTTATGGTATACATCGAGCCCCAAATCAACTTTATGCACAATTAGCAAGTTTTATCCGCAAAAAAAAATTAGCAGAAGTGCAAGTTTTGGATTGTCGTGCAGAAGAGCTTAACTATGAACAAATGATAGCCCGGGTTAAAACAATTAACCCAGATGTAGTTGTTTTAGGGGATTTTTTGCACTCAACAGGAGGAGCTGCGATAATTTGGCATTTTAATGAAACCGCTAAAAAAGTAAAAGAAGTTTTACCTAAAACAAAAACTATTGTTGCCGGAATTTGGTATTCCGCACTTTATAAAGAAACACTTGACGAAAACCCAGCCATAGATTTTGTCGTGGTGGGTGAGCCGGAATTAACATTTACTGAATTAATCGAAAATTTAAACGCAGGAATTACAGATTTTTCAAATGTTGCGGGACTTGCCTCCCGCAGCAATGGCAAGGTGCATTTAGGACCGCATCGAGAATTGATTAAAGATATAGATGTGTTACCCTTGCCCGCTTATGATTTATTTCCCATGGATAAATATGTGGGGCATACTTATTGGGATCATTTTGCTGAACTAATGACTTCGCGCGGCTGTCCCGGAGGGTGTTCTTTTTGTTATGAATGGTCTCAATATGACCCGCGCCATCCGCAAGATTTTGTTTCTTGGAGAATACATTCCCCAAAATATATTGCAGACGAACTAGATTTGTTAACTAAAAAATTTGGCGTAAAAACTATAGTTTTTCAAGATGATGCTTTTAATGTAAATCGCCAGACTGTGGAAGAATTATGCCGGCAAATTATAAAGCGTAAAATTAAAATCAATTGGGTTATTTTGGGTCGAGCTGATGATTGGGCAAAGCAAATTGATATTTTTGGTCTGATGAAAGAAGCA
>JBFMBJ010000108.1:0-4362 GCA_040755235.1 Candidatus Omnitrophota bacterium | reverse complement strand
ATTCTATACTCTAACCACCCCAGCTACTAATTTATAGCAATTTCCTTTAAATGCTCCCGCTAAACTAATACACAAATATATCTGTCTTGTATTTAATTTATAATCCCCACATGCTTTTTCTTTGTATTCATCTTCAATATCTATATCCGTTACACCAAAATCGTATTCAACACTATTATAAGAAAACACTGCTCTTGTTTTTATGCCATATTCCGCTCTCAAGTGTCTACGGATAATTATTGAATCTGGCCTTATAAAAAACAGGGATTGATCGACTTTGTTCTTTTTAAGGAATTCTTCATCAACTCTATCTTGGGATGGCTTATCATTCCACCATAATAACTTGGGATGATCACATAGATTTTCTATCTTTTTATCATATCTTCCTAGTTTCTCCCAAGTGCCTGCTTCAATTAAAATATTTTCTGGCTGGCAGAAAATTGGAGCTCGTTCTTTACAGGGAATCCTAATTATATCAAGGAGATCGGGGATACTCCTATCTTTGAGCCTGATTTGATCTATAGTTAATGTTTCACCAGAACTTACTGGCCTTATCCATTCGTTGGTTTTTATATCTCTACCTGCTACACACCGACCTTGCAATCTTCGCGAATTTGCTAAACAAACAATCTCTTTATAAAACATAATTTATAGATGAATTACTTTTGTATTATTATTGCACTTTGCCAAGTATTCGGCTAGTAAGCGACGATGACAGTATTCGGGTTTTTCTTCGCTACATAATAAACAGGAATCTTCAAGAATAGTTAAATCTAGCTTTTCCAAGATATTTCTTGCTTTTAAAACATCCATATATTTCTTTTCGTATTCTTGCCAATTAATAAGCTTTTTCCTGTATCCATTTAGAATTTCTTCTGTAGGCGCCCATTGAGGCATATAGACATAATCGATATTGGATATCTTCTTCAAAAAATATTTCAAATCTTCTTCTTTAGTAAAACCTGCGAGCTGAGATTTATTGTTTAATCTTGTATCTATAATACGTCTTACTGAATTTTTAGTTAGAATACCAAAGAATTCTTCTGCGCTTTTTTTTGTAAAACCAATGGTGTATAGAGTCATATCTATTTTTTGTGTTCAGTAGCAGAAAAGGCTATATCTATATTTCTTTTTCTTCTAGCTTCTTCTAAAGCTTGTTCTCTTGTTTTGGTTTCTACGAAGAAATAGTGTTGCTGGTAATCCACCTTATATTTACTTAATAACTTTTTTTCTAATTCACTATTTAGAATTGTGTTTCCATTTCCTAAAATATGTTTAACGATAATTCCTCTCTTCTCAAGCTCACAAGCAACTAAAATAAATCTATGGCAATCAAAGGGTTCTTTCTCTGAACACATTAAAGCTATCTTATAACCCTTCTTTATTCCTTCAATAACTTTTTCAATACCTCTAACAAAATTCTTAGTTTGTTTTACTTTATCGTAATTGACTTTGCCATCAGGAAATAATAGCTCTGGATTAGTATATCTTCCTCCCAAAGTATTCCCCATATAAACATATAAGATTTTTTCTTTCTTCAACTCACCTATTAATGATTCTCTGTTAAACTGTGGAGTATGTTGACTATAAGGAGAGCTTCTTATATCCACTAAACAATTTATGTCTTGTTTCTTCAGTGTAGAGACAAAAGGTTCTATGGCATGATCCGAATGCCCTATCGTAAAACAAGATAAAGTTTCGCTCTTTTTCATTATTTATAACTAAATATTTATTGGTTCTAAAACAAACAGAATTGCAAAGACAGACTTAGTCTAATTTTACCACAAATAATTGATATAGGAAACCAAAAGAACTGCGAATTTATAACGCCACTAATTAACAAACAAGGTTAAACTTTAATAGTTAAGAAATTGGGAGACCTAATCAATAATCTCATATTTTTTCCTAAAATCTATAATAAACTTCATCATACCAAGAATATGGTTGATCATTTCAAAAATTAGGTCAATACCTACAAAACGCCTATGCGGCTTTCCCTTATTAAACATATACTCAAGCATACTCATTGCCAAACCGTATTGTTCGCCACCATTTTTATCATTCCAATCTGCATAATATTTTGTGTATCTTTCACGTAGATCGCTCTCGTCATTCTTCAAAACATTTCTTAACTTTTCTGTGTCTTGTTGTTCTAACCGCCGCTTGATCTGGTCTTCGTTAGGATGAGGAAGAAGATAGATTTTGTGCAACTCATCGAGAATTTTTCTCTCGGAACTGAGAACCTTAGAAATAACCCAAAGATTTATCATATAAATCTCTCGCGCAAGGGTAATTTGGTCATAATCAAATTCATTCCCAAGCATGGACTGGGCTCGTTGACCAAAACCTTCATAAAAACTGTTCGTAAATTTTCTCAAAGCGTAAAGCAATGCTTTTGCAAATTCTTTGGAGGTTATTTTATCCATTAGTCCTCTCAATTTTTTCGCAAAAAAATTCCCCAGAAGCGCTTACTACAAAAAGACAAACATATTGTTCTTTCCAAGACTCATTTTTTGATAAAAATTCATTTATTTCCTGCTGTCCTTTACCCCGGGGGAATTTTAGGTAATCATCAAAATATACCAGTAAAGCGGTCCTATCTGGCCTTTTTGCAACTTTTACTTTATTATCTATCGCTATTTTAATCTGCCTTATCTTTTCTAAAATCGATACAGAACCCTCTCCCATTTCATCATCGACTAAAATTCGTAAACCTGTTCTTTTAGTGCCTTCTTTAGTAACTTTCCCAGTCGTACTAACAGTACCCTGTTCTAAAAAATATCTCATTCTAAGATATTCTTCTTCATTCATGTCTGCTTGAGTTATTTCTATATATTTGGGTATAAATTCTCTGCTGCTTTCAACCTTTACATCAAAATTCTGATCCCCGGGAATGTATTCAATCCTTACATCATGCCATTCTTCTACTTTATGCTGAAGTAGACGGTAAAGAGGAAATAATTCTTCATAAAATTTTTTTGCGATCCCTTCATGCAGAATATTTTGTTTTTTTAATTCTTCTCTATAACCTTTGGTAATCTCTAACTTTTGTTCAAACCATTCAATAAATTCCTTTGGAGTTCTTGGCTGGGAAATCTCATTTTCGTTCATGTAGCTCTCAAGCATCATATTTATTTAAACCTTCCAAATAGAAAGCCTAAAATACCACTTTGGGCCTTAACCTTTCCTGTAACATTATCATATTGTAAGTGTTTCTTGCATTTCGGACACTCAAAATATAAGAATCCTTTTTTGTCCTTCCCAAGTAATTTAAAATCCAGCTTTCCATGGGTAACAGTTCCGCTGCAACCGCAAGGACAATTCAACTCTATTATAAAATGTCCGTTGCTGATTTTAGCTCCTTGAAAACCTATATTCTTTATTTTCTCTTCTTCTTCGAAATCTTTTATTTTTCTGTCTAACTCTTCTTTTTGTGAAAAATAGACTTGCTCTGAAATCCTTTTTTCTTTAAAGGCTTTCTCTAGAGATCTTTTTTGTGCTTTTAGTGCTAAATAATCTTCGTAAAACATCTTGGATTTTTATCAGATTATATCTCTTTTTTTAAGTCATTACTTCAGGCTTCCACTCTATAATTGGCTTTGTTGCGTTCCACCTTGCTTCGCCCGTTAATCCTGGTTTATGGTTCGGGTTAGTCTCTAATTCAAAGGCTCCCTTAGAACAAATCATTACCCAAAGCCTTGGTAAAAAAGCAGTAAAGATTTTGTATAATTTCTTATAATGTTTTTTACTCCAAAAAATTAATACTTCTTCGTCTTGTTTTATTCCTCTTTCTTTAAAAGCCAACCACAAATGCAAAAAGTCCATCTTGTGACAAACAAAACCTTTTATTTTCTGCGGAAACTTTTTGCATTCTATCGTAACAGATGCATAGGGTCTCGCTTTATCTAGCGCTAATACTTTGCCGTCTTTAATTGAGCCTATAGAAATAAAGTCTATAACCCTACACAGCTCGCCATCAATTACGGCCCATTCGCTATCTTTACGCATTGTAATCTCTGATATATTATTTTGCGGCATAATCTTTGCTATTATAGGATTCTCAACGCCAAATCGTCCAAAGAGACACCCAACGCCTTAGCAATTCCAGTCATCGTTCGGAAACTAGGGTTTTTTGATTCCCCTGCCTCAATCTTGACAATGGTATTATACGAAACCTCCGCTAAACGGGCCAACTTTTCTTGAGATATTCCTTTTTTATTTCTTAATTCCCTTATTCTTTTTGCTAGCATTTTTCTTGACTTTGATTTAATTTGGATATAAAGTATTACATGTAAAGTTTTATATCTAATTCTTGACCACTAATCAACTTTAGTATACTACAAATCAAGGATTTTCAAACTA
>JBFMBJ010000107.1:0-4447 GCA_040755235.1 Candidatus Omnitrophota bacterium | reverse complement strand
TAATCCGTATCTTGCAAAATTGATTATTTACGATAAATACGCTCCTCTAAAAGAAAAAATAAAATTATTCTTCGATTTAGCAAAAGAAAGATTTGATGTTGTAATCGATTTACGTAATACTTTTTTTGGTATGTTTTTACCCGCTCGTTTTAGGACTTCGCCATTTTTAGGTATTCCAAAAAATATTATTCATATGAAGGATAAAAATTTATATAGATTAGAAAAGGCCCTAAAAACTAAAATTTCACTAACCAATAAAAAAAGATTTTTTTACATAAGTCCCCAAAATGAAAACTACGTAAATAACTTGTTAGAAAAAAATAACATTAATAAAAATCTAGATAAAATAATTATTGTCGCACCTGTTGCCAGGGGTGCAAATCGTAATTGGCCAAGAGAAAATTTTGTTAAAACGCTAGGGGTACTTAGTAAGGATTATAAAATTATTATTGTAGGGACCCAGGCTGATAAAGAAATAACCAAATATATTTATAAAAATTGTTCAAATAATGTTTTTGATTTCTCCGGCCTTACTAATTTAGCACAATTAGCCGCCTTAATTGAAAAATCGCATTTGGTAATTGTTTGTGATACAGGGGTATTACAGTTGGCCAGTTACATAAATACACCAATCTTGGCTTTATTCGGACCAAGTGATGAAAAAAAATATGGGCCTTGGTCAAAGAAAAATTTAGTTTTAGGAAGAGAATTGTTTTGCCGCAGGTGCCATCAGGCACAGTGCCCTTTTGGCACCACAGAGTGCATGGAGTTAATAAAACCACAAGAAGTAATAGAAAAAACAAGATACTTAATAGAAAACAATGAAGAAAAAATTAAAAAAGTTTGGCAGGGGTATTTTAAGCGCATTCTAGTTGTACGCACTGACCGAATCGGTGATGTGATACTTTCAACGCCCGTCATAAAGATACTACGTGATAGCTATCCTAATGCCTATATTGCTATGATGGTTTCACCTTATGCAAAAGATATCGTTGATGGAAATCCATATTTGGATGAGGTGATTATTTATGATAAAGATAAATTGCATAAAAGCTGCCTATCTTCGATAAAATTTGCGCTAAATTTAAGGAAAAAACATTTTAGCCTTGCTTTAATTTTACATTCTACAAATAGAGTTAATCTAATCACTTTTTTTGCAAGGATTAAGGAGCGGGTAGGGTATAATCGCAAGTTAGGGTTTCTTTTGACAAGAAAATTAGAAGATAGAAAACATTTGGGTAGTAAACATGAATTAGAATACAACTTAGATTTGGTTAGGTTTTTAGGTATTGAACCTCAAGAAGCTAATTTATTTATGCCGATAAATGAGGATTCAGAAAGATATGTGGAGGAATTATTTAATAACCAAGACATAGAAAAAGATAATAAGCTTTTGGTGGTTCATCCGGGAGCAAGCTGCCCATCGAAGATTTGGCCAGACACAAGATTCGCTCAGGTCGCAGATAAATTAGTAGAAAAATATGGTTTTGGGGTTTTAATCATTGGTGGGCCGAAAGATTTAAATTTAGCACAAAATATGTTGAAAAATATGAAATATGAAGCAGTTAATTTAGCAGGTAAAACAACAATCAGTCAGTTAGCCAGCGTTTTGAGGCGCTGTAAATTATTTATTTCTAATGATTCTGGGCCAGTACATATTGCTTCGGCCGTGGGCGTACCTGTGATTTCGATTTTTGGCCGCGCTCAAGCTGGACTTAGCCCAAAACGCTGGGGTCCTTTGGGCAGGAAAGATAAATTTTTACATAAAAATATAGGTTGCATTGAATGCTTAGCGCATAATTGCGTCAAAAGATTTCGTTGTCTAGATGCAATAAATGTGGATGATGTGGTAAAAGTAGCAGACGAGGTTTTAAAATAAAGCATTTAGCCGACAGATTATTTAACCTTTAGCTGCGCAGTTGTTTTTCTGCATCGACCACGTCGCGGTTTATTACACGGATTGTTTCGCGGATTTTTTGTTTTAAGATACTTGAGGAAACTTTTGCTTTATTAATTTCTCGTAAAATCTGTATACTCATCCTAAAGTAGCGGATAACCTCACCTTCATCTGTATCAGTAAATTTTAAAATTTTATCAAAACTTGTTCCAGCGAGCCAAGCTTGAATAGCATTACTTAAATGAAAATAGCACGGTTTACTTAAAGGATAAATTCTATATTTTTGTTCTTTATATTTTATTTTTTCATAAATTTCTCCACATAGCCTTTTAATATTTTTAGCATTTTTGGATAAGGCGGGCATGTGTTGATTTTTTCTCGGTTCAAAAACAGTTGCCGCAGTTACTATACCTAAGCCAAATTCATCAACTTGCTCAAGGATATTTTGTTCATAAAGGCTGGACAAAATTAATTCATAGCCATAAACAGTTTTCGCAAATTGGCCTTTTTGAGTTAGAGAATTATTTTTTATAAATCCCAAGTCTTTTAGTAAATTTACCTTGGCGCCAATTAACCTGATGGCTTCCTTTTGTTCATGTTTGTGAGATTGAAAATAATGTAAAGAGGAAGGATAGATGCTAAATATTTCTTCTTGGTATTTTTCGTAGAGATTTAGAATTGTTGCATAGGAAGTATTTAATTGGCTTCTTACTTCTTCGGGCCTGTTGTAAATAATACGTTTTACTTCTTCGAGTTTAATCTTGCCAGGATTGATGCGACAATAAACAAATCCTTCTTCGTCAATTCCTCTTCGGCCTGCACGGCCAGCCATTTGATAAAAATCACGCGTTTTTAAGTTTCTTACATAGCGGCCGTAAAATTTTCTTAAATCATCAAAAATTACTGAACGGCTAGGCATATTTATTCCGAGCGCAAAAGTCTCAGTAGTAAAAATTACCTTTATCAAACGGCTGGTAAATAATCTTTCAATAACCTCTTTTAGTGTTGGGAGCATTCCAGCATGATGATAAGCAATTCCTTTTTCAATTAAAGGGTATAATTCTACGGCAGTTCGCTCACTGCTTAAATCAAAACGTTCTAAAAGAGTTTTGTATAGACAACTTATTTCTTGGCGTTCTTCTCGATTTAGAAAATTGAAACTTTGTAATTCATAAGCTAATTCTTCGGCCCGGCGCCTGCCAAAAACAAAATAAATACAAGGCAGGCCATTCTTTTGACGCAAATAATTTATTAAATTTGATAATTTATTTGGACGGACGTATTCACGGATTTTTTTTAAAGTGCCTAAATTATCTATAACTTCGTTATTAATTTGGAAGAAAAAATGTAATGGCACGGGGCGTTTTTCTTCAATGACTGTTTTAATTTTTTTATTGTGTGTTAGTTCAATCCATTTGGCTAAATCTTTGATGTTTGGAATAGTTGCGGATAGGCAAAGTAGATTCATATGCGTTGGTAGGAATATTAAAGATTCTTCCCAAACTGTGCCGCGTTCATAATTATCAATGTAATGCACTTCATCAAAAATTATCCAAGAATATTTTTTTAATGATTCTGGCTCGTCAAGAATTTTATTGCGAAATATTTCGCTAGTCATAATTAAAACAGGGGCATTGGCATTTAAAGAAACATCGCCAGTTAAGATTCCGATATTATCTCCAAATTGATCTTGGAAATCGCGGAATTTTTGGTTGGAGAGTGCTTTAATAGGAGCGGTATAAATTACACCTTGATTTTTTTTAATACATTCAATGATAACGTGTTCGGCAATCGCAGTTTTTCCTGCACCCGTAGGAGCAGAAACAATTACGGAATAACCTTGGTTTATATAGTTGATTGCTTCTTCTTGGAAACGGTCGTAAATCATGAATTTATTATAATCTAAACTCTTGATTTATCCAATAAAAAGAGTAAAATAAATGAAAGTATGGGTTATGAAATCGCAATAAATAAAGCTTGGGATGCACTGGCTAAAATAACCAAAAATAAAAATTTTTCGGTTAAGTTTTTAGCAGATACTTACGATATAAATTTAAAAGAAAAAAAAGTTTTGTCCCTTTCTTGCAATGCAGCGGCTAAAGATTTTAGCGCGATTTTAATTTTACATTACTTAATCGCAAAGCTTCAAGGTTTATCTAATTTAAGCGGAGAATGGGTGCCTTTTAAAGAGGTAGCCGGGACAGAAGGATATTCATCAGCATTTAAAAAACGCTCAATTGAGCCTATAATAAGAAAATACGGGAATAATCCAGAAGGCTTATTAAGTATTCTAGAGCGATTGCCTTCTAAAAAAAGTAATTTGCCAGATGTCTCAGTTATTATAGAGGTATTTGAAGAAGTGCCTATTTTAATTAGGCTTTGGCGTCGGGACGAAGAATTTGGTCCAGATGCCAATATATTTTTTGATAAAAACATAACTGGTATTTTTTGTACTGAAGATATAGTAGTTTTAGCAGGAATTGTTGCTTCGGCTATCTAAATTTTATTTAAGGAGGTGAAAAAGTATTTAAAATTTAAAAGCTGGCAGCT
>JBFMBJ010000106.1:0-4460 GCA_040755235.1 Candidatus Omnitrophota bacterium | reverse complement strand
AAGGAAATATTTTAACGCAAAAACATACAGGGATTTCTTTTTACCAGGCCTCCCAAGTATTTAGAACAGGCATTAAACCGGTATATAAAATAACTACTGATGCTGGTTACGAATTAATGGCAACCGCCGAACATAAAATTATGACACCTGACGGCTGGGTAGAGCTTAAAGATTTAAAACCGGGTTTAAATAAAGTTCTTATTCAATCAGGAGCGGGGAAATTTAGTTCTGATGGTAAATTTTATTTTTCTGTCCAAAATGAATATAGAGGAAAAAATGGAAAAAGGTATAGTTTTAATTTACCCAAAACTTGGTCAAAAGAATTAGGGCAGGTTTTAGGTTGGTTAATTGGGGATGGATGGCTAAGGGATCAAGAAAAGCATTGTTGTGCGGGATTTACTTTTAGTCAAGAAGATAAAGGTATTATGGATTACCTAAAGCCAATTATTAATAATTTTTATGGTTTTAATGTCAAAGAAACTTTGAGAGAGAATAATATTTATCATTTAATGTATGCAAGTAAATATTTTGTAGAATTCTTGAAGAATTTAGGAGTAAAGGTAGTAAAAAGCGAAGAAAAAGAAGTTCCTTTTACAATATTTAGCGCGACAGAAGATGCGGTTATTGGATTTTTGCAGGGAATATTTAGTGCCGATGGGACTATTGGATATTTAGAGGATAAGAATTCCTATGTGAGATTGACTTCGAAATCTTTAAAATTACTTAAAGGCACACAACTTTTACTTTTAAATTTGGGTATAAAATCTAAAATATATGACCGCTCAAGAAACGAAAGACAAGGTTTTGAATATATAACAAAAAATAAAGAAAAAAGAATTTATAAGCTCGACGGAAAACTATTTGAACTTCATATTTCAAAAAATGCAGTTCCTTTATTTTTAGAAAAAGTTGGATTTTTGGGTAATAAGCAAAATTCAAAGATTGAGAAATTATTATCCAAAGATTATTATCATGTTCTATTTGAAGAAGAAATAAAATCTATTGAATTTTGTGGTGAGAAGGAAGTATATGATTTAACCGAAAACCAAACACATTCATTCATTGCCAATGGTATTGTGATTTCAAATTGTGGCGAACAGGTGCTTTTGCCTTACGAAAGTTGTAATTTGGGTTCTCTTAATCTTTATAAATTCGCTAAAAAAACTAATGGAAAATTTGAAGTTGATTGGGAGGCCTTAAGAAAGGCAATCCATTTGGCTGTACGTTTTTTAGACAACGTTATTGATATAAATAAATTTCCATTGGAAGAAATTGAAAAAAGAACAAAGCTGACCCGTAAAATCGGCTTAGGGGTGATGGGTTGGGCAACGCTTTTATGTAGGCTAGGCATTCCTTATAATTCTGATGAAGCGCTAGCACTTGCAGAAAAAATAATGTCTTTTATTTTAAAAGAAGCGCGTAAGAAATCAATAGAATTAGCTAAGATAAAAGGTACTTTCCCGAGTTTTAAAGGTAGTATTTATGATAAAAAAGATGGCCTTAAGCTAAGAAATGCAACTCTGACTACTATTGCCCCAACTGGAACGATTAGCATTATTGCAGGGCCTTGCTCTTCGGGGATAGAGCCGCTATTTGCAGTTTCGTATTATCGGATGGTTATGGATCAGAATAAATTGATAGAGGTTGATCCAGTTTTTGAAGAAGTGGCTAAAGAAAGAGCTTTTTATTCTCGAGAACTGATGGAAAAAATTGCTGAGCATGGTTCGGTACAAGACCTAAAAGAAATCCCTGAGGATGTAAGGCGGGTTTTTGTCACCGCACATGATATTGCACCGCTTTGGCACGTAAAGATGCAGGCAGTGTTTCAGAAATATACAGATAACGCAGTTTCTAAAACCGTAAATTTTGCACACGAAGCAACTATCAGAGATGTATACGAGGTTTATTTGCTATCTTATGAACTTGGTTGTAAAGGAATTACTATTTATCGCGATGGTTCACGCGAAGAACAAGTTTTAAACATTGCAAAAAAAGAAGAAAAGAAAAAATTGATTGAATCAAATAACGTAGAAAAAGTAGTTGTTCCTCGGCATCGTCCAGAGGTTGTGCAGGGTACTACTACTAAAGTCGCGACTGGCTGCGGTAATCTGTATGTTACGATAAATTTTGACGGTAATGGAAATCCTTTTGAAGTTTTTACCCAGATGGGCAAAGCCGGAGGCTGTGCGGCCTCGCAGCTAGAGGCAATTGGAAGGCTTAGTTCTTTAGCATTTCGTTCGGGAGTAGAGGTGAAATCGATAATTGAACAATTACGTAATATTCGCTGTCCTAGCCCCTCTTGGGAAAAAGGGCAACGAATCTTTTCTTGTGCTGATGCAATTGCGCGAGTAATTGAACGACGTCTAGTTAATAATGTAGCTGAACTAGAACAGCATAGCGAATCAAAAAAAGTAGCAATGAAACATTCCTCAAATGATGAGACGGTAGTGATTAATCCTGGGAATCACGCAGAAATTGTAGGTGTTTGTCCAGATTGTGGCGGAGCATTACGCCACGAAGAAGGCTGTATGAAATGCCATGCCTGCGGCTATTCGAAATGCTAGCGTAATTTAGTAATCTTATAAATTAAACCCCAAACAAATTTTGTTTGGGGTTTTTTATTTAGTAGTGGTATAATAATAAGTTACGATGAGCGTTAAATCAGATAATTGGATTAAAAAAAGATGTCTCGAACATAAAATGATTGAGCCTTTTTGTCATGAAAATTTGACAAAAGGGACAATTTCTTTTGGGCCGTCTAGTTATGGTTATGATATTCGTATTGCCGATGATTTTAAAATTTTTAATGCCCCAAAAGATGTTATAATCGACCCAAAGAATGTATCTAGTGACTATTTCCAAAATATTAAAGCTGAATTGTGTATTGTTCCGGCAAATTCTTTTGTTTTGGCACGTTCCTTAGAATATTTCCGGATTCCACGTAATATTCTTGGCCTATCGGTTGGTAAAAGCACTTATGCGCGTGCAGGTTTGATAGTTAATGTTACACCCCTTGAGCCGGAGTGGGAAGGGTATTTAACTATTTGTATTAATAATACTTCATCAAATCCCGTTAAAATTTATGCCAACGAAGGGATTTCCCAGATAATTTTTCTAGAAGCAGATGAGCATTGCCAGGTTTCTTATAAAGATAAAAAAGGAAAGTATCAGACACAAAAAGAAATAACGCTTTCTAAAATAAAATGATAAGTTCTAAATTCAAAATCCTAATTTCTAAACAAGCTCAAATTTCTAAATCCAAATGTTCTAAACTTTTTGAATTTTGAAAATTTTGGCTTAGGCATTGTTTAGAGTTTAGGGCTTAGAATTTAGAAATTTAAAAAGAAGGAGAATTGATGCGTAAGATTTTCTATGTGATTTTAGATGGACTCGGAGATTTACCCATTAAAGAACTAAATAATAAAACTCCGCTTGAAGCTGCACTTACTCCAAATTTAGATAAATTAGCTCAAACTGGTGTAACCGGTATTGTCTGGCCTGTGGGAAAGGGTATTGCCCCAGAATCAGATGTGGCAGTAATTAGCCTTTTAGGTTATGATGCGCATAAATATTATACTGGTCGTGGCCCACTAGAGAGTTTTGCTGAAGGGCTAACGGTTAATGATGGAGATTTGGCTTTACGGGTTAATTTTGCCACTCTTAGTGATGACGGAAAAACCATTAAAGATCGCCGAGTAGGAAGAAATTTATCTACAGATGAGGCAACTGCTTTGGCTAAAGAAATAAACTCAAAAGTTACTTTATCTAGCGGAACTTTTGAGTTTAAAAATACCATTGGCCATCGTGGGATTTTAGTAATACGCGGACAAAGAAATCGACTTTCGGGTTGGATTACCAATACTGATCCCGCCTATGATCGTGAGGGTATTTTTGGTATAGCTAAAGAAAAGTTCGAAAATTTTATTTTAGAATCAGTTCCTATGCCCGGATATGAAAAAGATACGAGTGCAATTGAAGCCGCAAAACTTTTAAACGAATTTACCCAAAAATCAGCTAAGGTTTTAAATGAATCTGCAGTGAATAAAAAAAGAGTTAGCGAAACTAAATTGCCGGGCAATGTTATAGTTTCACGTGATGCCGGTGATTGTCTGCCAAAATTTCCTACAATGAAAGATAATTTAGGAATTAGTTTTGGATCATTTGTACAAATGCCAGTTGAAAAAGGAATTGCGCTTTTAACCGGAATTTCTATAGTTAATGTTCCTTCTTCCACAGGGCACTTAGATGTAGATTATCCGGTATGGGCAAAAATTGCCCTTGATGAAATAAAAAAATACGATGGCCTTTACATTCATATCAAAGGCCCTGATGAACCAGCTCACGACGGAGATTTTAAAAAGAAGAAAGAAATAATTGAGGCAATTGATAAGTTCTTTTTTGCTAATTTAATTAAAGGTATAGATTTTAACGATGCAATCATTGCCGTCACCGCGGATCAT
>JBFMBJ010000105.1:0-4482 GCA_040755235.1 Candidatus Omnitrophota bacterium | reverse complement strand
ATAAATTTCTAACGGGATTCATTATTTAGCTGTTTGTTTTTTTTCGATAGCGCTTGCAATATCTTTTAGGGAACTAAATTTAGTAACCTCGTTAGCTTGCAATTTCACGCCAAAGGCTTTTTCTAAAGCAATATTAATTTCTACCATTTCTGTCGAATCAATACCTAAGCTATCAGCGAGTTTTACATTTGGATCAATTTGAGTATTTTTAATTCCTAAAAGTTTTACAATTACTTCTTTAACTTTTTCTTCCATATTAGCTCAAGCCCTCCTCTTTAAATTTTTTCTAAAGCTAAAACTGCATTTATTCCGCCGCGGCCACGTGAAATTACTAAAGCGCGTTTAATTTTTTTAGGATAGGCGGAATTTGCTACATGGTTTAAACCACACTCTGGATCTGGATTTTCTAGATTTATCGTTGGCGGAATTAAGTCATATTCCATTGCCAAAAGCGTACTGATTACATCCATTACCCCGGATGCGCCTAATAAATTTCCAAACATAGACTTTGGAGCGCTCACTGGAATATTTTTTGTATCCTCTCCAAATACTTCTTTTATCGCTAAGCTTTCAGTTAGGTCTCCAATCTTTGTAGCAATTCCATCGGCACAAATATAATCTACATCCTGCGGATGCCAACCTGCATCTTGCAGGCAAAGTCTAGTTGCAGAAGCTAATTGTTTTCCATCACTGGCTGGCTCAACTCTATCGAAACCATCGCAGGTTGTAGCATAACCAGAAATTTTTGCATAAATATGAGCGTTTCGTGATTTTGCTCGCTCCTGTGTTTCTAGAGTTAAAATCCCAGCGCCCTCGCCAATAACAAAACCATTTCTTTTTTTATCAAATGGTTTGTATGCCTTTTCTGGAAAATCATTTTGCACAGATAATGAGCCATAAGTATTGCAACACAAAAGCGCATAAGGCGTAACTGGCGCTTCCATACCTCCAGCTAAAATTAAATCTAATTTTTCTTTAGCTAAAGTTCGCTCGGCATAGCCGATAGCCATTAAGGAACTCGCTCGATCACTCACCACGGTTTTAGAATAACCTTTTATACCATAATAAATAGAAATCTGGCCTTGCGGTGCAGCGGGAAACCAGGCTGAAGCCATATAAGGAGAAACTCCTGCGCGGCCTTCCAAATATAAATCGCGCAATTCTGTCTCAGCATAAAGCCATCCGCCAATAGCATTACCTACAAAAATACCAGTGCGATCTAGATTTTCTTTTTGTATATCAATTTCGGAATCACGTAAAGCTAAATCTGTTGCTACTAATGCCAGGTGTGCAAAAAGATCGATCTTTTTTAACAGGCGCTCTGAAACATTAGTATAAGCATCTAAATCTTTTACTTGACCGGCAATTCTTGAAGGATATTTACTAGCATCAAAACGTGTTATCGGACTAATAAATGATTTTCCTTCACGAATACTGCGCCAAAAATTCGCCTTGCCTACTCCTGGAGGGGCTACTACACCAATTCCTGTAATTACTATGTCTTTCATCTCGCTAGATACCTTTCTTTTTAAAGTTTCCTTATCATAATAAATTTATCTTCCCATTAGAGAAATTTCTAACGGGATTTCATTATACGCCATCCCATCTTTTTAAAACTAATGACGAGTGAATTCCCGAAAATCCACTCGATGTTTTTAAAATATAATTTACGCGCTTTTCCCGGGCCTTATTGGGAATATAATCCAAATCACACTTAGGATCGGGAAATTCTTGATTTATCGTCGGAGGTAAAAGATTATTCTTAAACATTAAACAACAAGCAGTTAATTCTACGGCATTTGCTGCTGCCAGTGGATGACCAATCATAGACTTTAAAGAAGAAATTGGTAGTTTATAAGCGTAATCGCCAAAAATGGATTTGTAGGCAGCAGTTTCAAAAGCGTCATTTTGACGAGTTGAAGAACCATGTGCATTAATGTAATCTATTTTTTCTGAAGAAATATGGGCGTCTTCTAAAGCAAGCTTAATACATTTTTCCATAGCTACACCATCAGCTGGCAAATCTGTCATGTGGTAGGCGTTACAACTCGTGCCAAAACCAATTACTTCTGCCCAGATATGTGCCTTTCTTTTTAAGGCATGTTCGAATTCTTCCATAATTAAAATTCCACAGCCTTCAGAAATAACAAAACCATCTCTTTTGGCATCAAAGGGACGAGAGGCCTTTTCTGGTTCATCGTTATGTGCACTGGATAAAACATTCACTACGTCAAATGCCCCAAAAGTAATAGGAGTAATTGGTGCTTCTGATGCACCAGTTACTAATATGTCGGCGTCGCCATCTTGAATTGCCTCTAATGCAAACCCTAAAGAATCGGTTCCAGCTGTACAACCCGTAGAAATTGTTGTACAAATCCCTTGCAATTTATATTTGCCACTAATTTCACTCGAGGGCGTGTTAAACATTGAAGCATCATACAAACACGAACGTACCAAAGCTGGATCAATTGGATTTTTACCATTATTAGTAACCCTTAAGAATTCTTCTTCCATAAATTTCGTTCCACAAATAGCATTAGCCAAAACTATACCAATACGAGTTTTATCTTCTTTTTTTAAATCTAATTTTGAATCTTCTAAAGCTAATTTTGCACCAGCTAAAGCAAACTGCACATACCTATCCATACGCTCGACTTCATCACTGGTTAAACCAAAATCTGCAGGGTTAAAATCTTCCACTTGCGCAGCAATTTTAGTATGAAATTGCGCAACATCAAAATTAGTAACTTTTTTTACCCCTGATTTGCCAGTGGACATGCCTTTCCAAAAAGCCTCCTGTCCTATACCATTTGGCGAAATTGTTCCTATCCCTGTAATTACTGCTCTGCGTCGCATAAACTAAAATCCTTTCTTAAACCTATTTTGAAATTCTGGTTGTTCTAAACCTCACTGCTCCGTGATCCGGGCAAGTGGTGGTATTAATTGAATCTGGATTATCCATAAAATGATATTTTGCTCCAAAATTTAACGCAAATAAAACCGGAAAAAGCGCATGATACGCTGCACCACAAAACCCTTCTGGAGTTTTAAGACCGCTGAATTCAAATTTATCGCCGACTTTATAGTTATAAAAACATTTTCCGCTGACTTCCTCAATCACCACCTCTAATTTTTTCGGATTAGGCCCAGAAGAAATAGCTGGCTTTGGTTTAGTTTGCACTTCGTCTTTCTCATCTAGAATCTCTGATTTAAATTCTAATTTTCCACCGTCTGGACAAGCAGTTTGAATGGAGCGCATATTTTCCATAAAAGGAAACTCCGCGCCAAAGGTTAAAGCATAAATGCAAGGGAAAATCGCATGTGCCGCACCCTGACAAAAATGTTTTGGCGGATGAGTAAAATCTTCCCAAATAAACTCATCCCCTACTTTATAGCCGTGATAACATTTACCCTCGACCTTGGTAACAGTTAATTTTAACCTAGAAAAATATCTTTTTTCCATTATCTTCTCCTTTAATGACGACACGATTTATGGAATCGAAAATGACATAAATCGTATATCGGAATTAAATCCGCCGAAGTTCTGTGGCGGATAAATTTCTAATTTGTGCAAGTAATTCATTTTTGGTAAAAAACTTATTATTTTTTTCTACTTCATGCACTAAATCCGTTAATTTTTTATTTAATGGACTAACTTTATTTAATGATTTTGCTAATTCTATTATTTCGCCATTAATGTAATCAATTTCTGACGGCCGCCCCCGCTTGATACTCTGTAAAATCGAGCCATACACTGGGGTTTTACTCAAGTTCGTCATAATTCCGGAAAAAACTCTTGTTGATTCTGCAATAGGCATATTACAAAGGCCGTGTAATTTTTCTATAGAGAATGTCGGTAACGACTCTAATTTTATACCTGCTGCATCAATTAAATTTAATGCTTCTTGCCATAATTGAATGCTAATTTGACAGATATTTAAATCAGAAAATACTTCTTGCATAGATAGACCTAAAGCCGCAGGAAGACAATTATTCATATTTAAAAAAACCTTGGTCCATTTTTGTCCTTTAATATTAGAACTAATTGTAATTTTAAAACTTTTTCCTAAAATTTTACTTAATTCTTGCAGTTTATTATCATTTGGATTTTCAATTTTACCAATAATCCAATCCCCTTCGAAATTATGTATTGCCTGCCCTGCTTCTTCGTAAGTTGCACCAAACATCACAATACTTGAAAAAATATTTTTGACTTCAATATATTTTTGCAAAATTCTCTCGGCCGCAAGACCATTTTGCGTGGTTAAAATTAGTGTATCTTTTAAAAAATTAATATTTCCTCTAACAAAATCTTCAATGCTTTGAGTTTTTGTTGCTAAAATTACAAGGTCATAAATTTTATCTAACTGGGTATTTGTTTTTAGAGGTATATTTTGTTTGCCTCTTTGCCCTTCAATGGTTATGCCTTTTTTTTCTATTATTTTAGATTGTTCTGGTTTACAAATAAGAGTTACATCCGTT
>JBFMBJ010000104.1:0-4575 GCA_040755235.1 Candidatus Omnitrophota bacterium | reverse complement strand
AAGATTAAGAGTAAAAGAAATAAAGGAGAAAAATAAACAAAATGATAACAAAAATAAAAATAATTAATTTTTGTGATTTAGCTACAACTTTTTTCTTAGGTTTTATCATTTATTTTATTTCAATTAGTATTGCTGCAACCAACATAGCTATTGGTTTTACAGTCTTTTTTTGGCTTCTTAAAAAAATATTATCCAAAGATTTTAAACTTTCCTATACGCCAATCAATAAATTATTATTTTTATTCTTTATAATATGTGTTATTTCAATTTTTAATGCCATTAATGTAAAATCTGGAATTGGAGGATTAGAAAAATTAGCTAAATATCTTTTAATATTTTTTCCATTAGTCGAGACGCTAACTAATAAAAGAAGACTAAACTTTGTTTTATGGATGGCACTATTTGGCTTGTGTTTAGTTTCTATTGATGGGATTGTGCAGTATATTACAGGTAGAGATTTTTTAAGAGGTTATGAAATTGGGATGCACGATTGGAGTTGGTATGCTTTGGGCCAAGTAAAACTTGGTCGGTTGCGTGCTTCAACACATAATCCCAATGATTTCGCTATTTATTTAGTAACCGTCTTACCAATTTTTATTGTTTTATGTTTATATCATTTTAAAAATTTATTTAAGAAAATTTTTACCTGTTTTGTTATTTTAATCGGCTTATTTTGTTTATTTCATACTTTTTCTCGAGAGGGCGCGATAGCTTTTCTTATAAGCGTGAGCCTGCTTGCTCTCCTTAAAAAGGATAAAAGAATAGCAATATTCTTGATTTTAGTTTTATTAATAGGGGCCTTGGTATTGCCCAAGGAAGTTAAAGAATGGTCTTTAAAACAAGGGTCACCTTTGGGATTTTTGGTTGATGCCAGTCGCAGACTTCATTGGCAGGCTGCACTTAACATGATAAAGGCCCATCCATTTTTTGGAATAGGCATAAATAATTTCTGTATCAGTTATCAGAGTTATAAAACTTCAGGAGATCCATTTACGCTCGGTTGGTATGCACATAATATGTATTTAAATTTAGCCGGAGAAATAGGTTTAATAGGGTTTCTGGTATTTTTTATGATCCTATTTCGAACAATCAAAAATTGGTGGAGGAGTTATTTGCTAAATATTACAAAAGAAGTAAGCATCGTTTCTTTAGCTGTATTTTTAGGCCTTGTAGGATATTTAATATCCGGTATCTTTGAATCATCCCTTCAGTATTCAAATCTAGCAGTTTTATTCTGGTTTGTCATATCATTATTGACAGCGATAACCAAGATGCCTCTAGCCAAATAACTCTTCCTTTTATTTTATATGAAGATATTGGCAATTAGAACAGATAGAATGGGAGATGTGTTACAGGTTTTACCCAGCATCCATGCCTTAAAAGAAACATTTCCTTATTCAGAAATTACAACGATGATTAATCATGGCGTGAGTGATTTAATTAGAGGAAATCCAGAAATAAAAGATATTTTTATTTATGATTCAATCAATTATAAAGGAATTTATGGTAATCTAAAATTAATTTTTTCTTTAAGAAAGCAACACTTTGATATGGTTATAATTTTTAATCCGCAAAAAAAATTCCATATTATTAGCTTTTTGGCCGGCATTAAGAAAAGAATAGGTTATGACCGCAAATTAGGCTTTTTATTAACACATAAAATAAAAGACTTAAAATATCTTGGTCTTAAACATGAAATTGAATATAATCTGGATTTAGTTCGACTTATTGGTGCAGATACAAAAGATAAAAGTATAATTCTTTATCCAGATGAATCTTGCAAAGAGAGAATAGAAAACTTATTTAAAGAATTTAATTTAAAAAAAGATGATACTATTATTGCGCTACATCCTTGGACAAGTAATCCAGAAAAAAAGTGGCCCCTAGAAAATTTTAAGACGCTCATCGATAAAATATTAGAAGAAAATTTAGGTAAAATTGTAATAATTGGCGGCAAGGAAGAAAAACAAGAAAGCCAAGATTTCTGTCTAAATTTTGGACAAAAAATCATTAATTTCACAGATAAACTAACTTTAAAAGAATTAGTCTATTTTTTTAAATATGTTAAAGTTTTAGTTACGAACGATAGCGGTCCAATGCATATTGCAAGTGGGGTCAGTGTATCGACTGTAGCATTATTTCGTCTGAAACCCGAAGGCGTAGGGCCAAAACGTTGGGGTCCTCAGGGAGAGAAGCATATTGTTTTGGCAAAAGAATCAATTTTTGATATTAAAGTAGAAGAAGTTTTTAGTGCTATTAAAAAAATATTAAAAAGATGAACCCCGCCCTTTCTAAAAAAGGTGGGGTTGATAAAAGAGGAGAAAGAGCGGGGTGAAAATATTAATAGTTAATCCCTTCGGCATAGGAGATGTATTATTCACCACACCTTTAATCCATTCAATAAAAGAAAATGTATCCAACGTTTTTATTGGATATTGGTGCAATGAACGGGTAAGTCCCATTTTAGAAAATAATCTTTATATCGATAAAATTATCAATGCTTCGCGAGGCGATATCAAAAGAATATCTAAAGAATCAAAAATTAAAGCGCTGAAAGTATTTTTCTCAATTTTAGGAAAAATAAAAAAAGAAAAATTTGACCTAGCAATAGACTTATCATTAGATCATCGCTACAGTTTAATATTAAAAATTTTAGGAGTAAAGAGAAGAATCGGATATGATTATAAAAATAGAGGTAGATTTTTAACAGAAAAAATCACTTTAGATACTTATAAAAATAAGCACATTATTGAATATTATAATGAGCTTTTGAAATTTTTAAATATTAAGATAGCCGTTAAAAATATGGATTTATTTATTGATGATACAGATAAGGCTTGGGCAGAGAAATTTATAAAAGAAAATAATATTAAAGATTCAGATTATGTAATAAGTGTAGTACCTGGAGCCGGCGGAAGCTGGAGAAAAGACGCCAGTCTCAAACACTGGCCGCCAGAATGTTTTGCAAAATTAATAAATTTATTGATAGAAAAAAATAAAACAAAGATTATAATATTAGGGGATATTAATGACCAGGAGATTTGCCAAAAAGTAAAAAATTTAGTAAGTTTTGATATAATAAATGGTTGCGGAAAAACTACGCTTGGGCAATTCGCTAGTATTTTAGCAAAATCGAACATGCTTATTACCAATGATGGTGGGCCATTACATATGGCAGTTGCTTTAGGGATAAAGACGGTGTCTATTTTTGGACCGGTTAGTGAATTAGTTTATGGGCCGTATCCACCAAGCCAAAATCACTTGGTAATAAAAAAAGATATTTCTTGTAGGCCTTGTTATAAAAATTTTAAAATGCCTGAGTGCAAAGAAAATAGAATTTGTGTAAATGATATTAGTCCAGAAGAAGTCTATCAAGAGATAAAACTATGAATATTTCATTCTTAGATTTAAGACAAGAATATATCAAAATAAAAAAAGAAGTAAATAAATCTATTTTAGATTTGATGCAAAGAGGAGATTTTATTTTAGGTAAAGATGAAAAGATATTCGAAGAAGAATTTGCTCAATATTGCAATACAAAATATGCCCTTGGAGTTAATTCCGGAACAGATGCTTTATTTTTGAGCCTTTTAGCTTGTAATATTGGCCGGGGTGATGAAATAATTGTGCCTTGTTTTACTTATATTGCAAGTGCTTTTGCTATTTCTTATACTGGAGCAAAACCAGTTTTTGTGGACATCGATGAACAAACTTACAACATCGATACTAAAAAAATAGAAAGATTGATTACAAAAAATACGAAAGCAATTATACCAGTGCATCTTTTTGGCCAATCAGCTAAAATGAGAGAAATTATTTCTTTGGCCAAAAAATATAACTTAAAAATAATTGAAGATGCTGCGCAAGCGCACGGCGCAGAATATTATGGTAAAAAAGTTGGTTCTTTGGCAGATACGGGCTGTTTTAGTTTTTATCCTACAAAAAATTTAGGCGGATGTGGTGATGGAGGGATGGTTACAACAAATAATAAAAATATTTATAAAAAAATATTAAGGTTACGCGATTATGGCCGTCGTGATAGGTATCACCATGTGGTTAAAGGATATAACTCTCGACTAGACACAATACAGGCAGTAATTTTGAGAATAAAATTGAAAAACTTAGATAAATGGAATCAGTTACGGCGTAAAAATGCAGAAATTTATAATAATTTTCTTAGAGATTTAGATGTAGTTCTTCCAAAAGAAGAAAATAACGTAAAGCATGTATATCATGCTTATTCAATTAGGTTAAAAAATCGCGATAAAATAGTTCAAAAATTATGCAGTAGAGGCATTAGTACTTCGATTTATTATCCGATTCCCTTGCATCTACAACCAGCTTATAAGGAATTGAATTATAAAAAAGGTAGTTTTCCTATTGCAGAAAAAGTTTCCAGAGACATGCTTAACCTACCAATATATCCCTATTTAGAAAAAGCAAAGATAGAATTTATAGCAAAGGTTTTAAAAGAAATATTATGATAAAAACTCCGATAAGCGCTGTGATAATTACCAAAAACGAAGAAGATAAGATAGCCCGATGCCTAGATTCTATTAATTGGGCAGATGAAAT
>JBFMBJ010000103.1:0-4578 GCA_040755235.1 Candidatus Omnitrophota bacterium | reverse complement strand
ACCAGGTGGTGCAGGGACAAGAGAGATAAAGGAAAAAAATGAAGGTTTCTATAGAATCAAATGAACATAAGAATAGGAATTTAAAAAAAACTATAGCCAGAGAAGGCTTAATTTTTCTGGCATTATTCGGTATTAGCTACCTAGTTTATTTAGTTATCCGGTTGAACACTTGGATAAAAAAGAGACGGAAAAAAGATACTTGTCATATAAATAAAGAATAAGTTAAATAATTCTTCATTTCTAAATTAAAATGATATAATTTTAAAAATGAATACACGCACACGAAATAGATTTAAGGTGTTTCTTGTAGATAACGGTAAGTTTTTATCCGAGGCACAATCTTTGCGGCATAAAGTATTTTTTGGCACACCTGGTAAAGACAGGGATAAATTTGATGACTATTGCCAGCATCTAGTGGCTTTGGATACAAATACTAAGCATGTAATAGGCACATACAGATTGCTTTTGGGGTCTGTGGCTAAAAAAAATTTAGGCTTCTATTCAGAAGGGGAGTTTGATTTGCGCAATATAAAGAAAAACTGCAAAGGACAAGTTCTTGAGATGGGCAGGGCTTGCGTCGACAATAGTTACAGAAAATTTCCAGTAATAAATCTTATCTGGAAGGAGATAATTTCTTTTATTATAAAAAATAATGCGAAGTATGTCTTTGGCTGTGCCAGTATCCAGGATCCAACTCCTGAAAAGATAGGTAAACTTCTTAGGTATTTTAAGAAATACCATTTTTCGCCAGCTAAATTCAGGGTTTATCCCTTGAAAGGTAAAACATACCCCTATAATAAATATAAAACTTCTTTTAAAAGAAATGAAGAAAAAGAGATTTTAAGATTCATACCTTCATTAGTTTACGGTTATTTGAGGATGGGCGCATATGTTTGTAGCGAGCCGGTTTGGGATAAGGAATTTAATACTGCAGATTTTTTTATGCTTCTTGATACATCAAAGACGAATACACTCTATAAAAACAGGTTCCTATGAGGATATTTTTGAAGGCAACTCTGATTTTATTAATGATTTTTCTTTTTATCGCTGTTCTTATTTTGACAAGGTGCCTTTTTATATTTTCTAGGAAAAAAAGAGTATTATTTGTTTCGTATCTCTTGCATATTTTTAATAAAATCTTAGTTTGGATTTTAGGAATACAGGTAATAGTGCACAAAGAAGAAAATAACTTAAAGGCAAGGGGAGTATTTTTCGTAAGTAATCATTACAGTTATATTGATGGCATAGTTGCAGGTAGCGTTTTTCCATTTATCTTTATTGGAAAGACTGATTTAAAGAATTGGCCTTTACTGGGGATAATGATTATTTTATCTGAAACAGTATTTGTCAACAGGGTTAATATTTTCAATATTAAAAAAGAAATTGAAAGAGTTAAATTTCTATTGCGTAATAATGTCAATACCATTCTTTTCCCCGAAGGTACCTCTAGTGATGGTAAAAACAATATTACTTTTAAATCCTCTTTTTTTGCTGCACCATTACAGTCTGAATGTAAAATTGTTCCTTTAACTATAGAATACAAAAAGGTTAACAACATAAAAATAAACGATTCTAATAAAGACTTAGTTTATTGGTATGGAGATATGGAATTTTTCCCACATTTTCTTGGTGTCTTGGGTTTAAAAAGAATAGAAGTAGAGTTAAGAGTTAATACTGCTTTAGAGATAAATAATACTGGAGATCAGAATTCGTCTGGTAAAAGAAAATACTTAAGTCAATTGACACAATCAATAATTCGTTACCAGCAGATTCAATAACCAGCACTTTTTAAAAATTTTCGACGAATATCTTTATTTTTGTTTTGATTAAGTTATTGTAAGACGACGCTGAAGGGAGGTAATAAATGCAGAAGAAAATTAAGATTGTAATTCTAGTAGTTGTTCTTCTCTTTGGATTTTGTTTAGTAAGGGATTTTATTATTAAGTCTGTCATCGGCACTGTCGCAGGTAATATTACAGGTGCTCCTGTGCATGTGGGTGGCCTTTCTTTAAGTATAATAAGGCAATCGATTAAAATTTCAAATTTTAGGATGTATAACCCTGGAGGTTTTCCAAAGGATATTCTTGTTGATATTCCAAAGATAGGTGTTAGTTGTAATTTAGGAGCTTTTATAAAAGGTAAAATTCATCTTGAAAAAATAGACTTAGAACTTAAAGAAATAGTTATAGTTAAAAATAAAGAAGGCAAACTCAATGTAAATTCTCTCAAAGTAATGGAAGAGAAAGAAGCAAAAGCTCCGGGGAAACAAGCAAAAAAGCCAGCAAAAGAAATGAACATACAAATTGATCTTATGAATTTAGTTATAGGTAGAATAGTAAACAAGGATTATAGCGTTGCAGGCGAACCAGTTGTTAAGGTTTATGATGTAAACTTGAAGAAGAGCTACAAGAATATTACCAGCGTCCAACAGCTTATTACTTTGATTATCTTTGAGCCGTTAAAAGCAGCGGGAATGCAAGGTCTTAAGGTTTACGGTATTTCTGCACTAACAGGCGTGGCGGTTTTGCCAGTTACAGCCGCATTAACTTTTACCGGCAAGGATTATGTACAAACTTCTTTTAGGTTAACGATGGATAGAGTCTACGCTGCAGGGTTAGAGGTGCTTAAGCAAATGGGAGTAGTGAAGCAAGAAAATAAAGCCGACGGCATTATAAATGCCGAGGTTCATGGCGCAAATGTAATTTTTAAACTTAAAAAAGTCAATAGTACCACTACCGAGGTTATCGTTTCTGCACGTAAGCTAGGGTTTCCTAAGCGCGGTGTTGCCTCAGAAGTAATTTATAAGCTAACAGAGAAGTTAAAATAAGTTATTTCTAAAGCAGGAAGTAAAATGTATATAACGCGGGTGACTTAATGAGTAGAAAAATTTTATCCGGACTTTCGGATGTTAGATGAATGTGCGTGATATTTTTACATTATGAGAAGAAAAATCAAGCGAAGAGATAGATATTTTGTTTATTTTGTCGAATGTAGTATTGGTATGTATTATGCTGGGTATACGAATGATTTAGATGCCCGGATTAAGCTTCATAATAGCGGGCACGGAGCAAGGTATCTTAGAGGTAAGTTGCCAGTAAAATTAGTATATGCGAAGGAATATAAGAATTATAAGAATGCATTACGAGGGGAGAGAAATTTGAAGAAGTTGACGAGGAAGCAAAAGGAAGACTCAATAAGGATATATGAGAGGAATAAGATTTATACATAACCATACGGTTGCCCCCACTGATTTGCCTTTGGTAAATCAAAACGTGGGGGCATCCATGCTTAGGTTTTCAAAAAGAGAGGCATTTTAATATGAAGATCTTTTTGAAAACCTATGGGTGTCAGATGAACGTTCGTGATTCGGAGCTAGTCTGTGGGCTATTACAGAAAAACGGATACCAAATAATTCAAAATCTCCAAAAAGCAGATGTAGTTTTATTTAATACCTGTTCTGTGCGACAGCATGCGGAAGATAGAGTATTTTCTGAAATTGGTAAATTAAAAATATTAAAAGAAAAAAATCCAAATTTAATTATCGGCGTAATTGGTTGTATGGCGCAAAATCATAGAGATAAAATTTTTAAACGCGCTTCAGTTGTTGATTTAGTTTGCGGTCCCAATGATATAGATTCAATTCCTCTTTTGATTAAAAAAGCGAGATCCGGGCACGCAGATAATATTTCGGCAAACAAGGCTAAAAGAGAAGAAAGCGTTTATAACACCCGTTATAATTTTGATAAGAACCATTCTTTTGTAGTTATTAGTGAGGGGTGTAATAATTTTTGTTCGTATTGCGTTGTGCCGTTTGTAAGGGGTAGAGAACGTAGTAGGGATTTTAACGATGTTTTAAGTGAAATTAAATCCCTAGTAAAAAAAGGTATTAAGGATATTACTCTTTTGGGGCAAAATGTGAATTCTTATAACGCGGGTGTTAGTTTTATCGAACTTTTAAAAAAGGTAAATGAAATTAAAGGCTTAATTAGCTTTACTTTTTTTACTAGCCATCCAAAAGATGTAACTAGGGATTTATTTATTGCCATGCATGATTTAAAAAAATTAAAAAAGCTTTTACATTTGCCAATCCAGAGTGGTTCTGATAGAATATTAAAATTAATGAATAGAGGTTACTCCGTTAAACATTACAAAGAGATAGTGGGTTTGTATCGCAAAATTGTTCCAAACGGGAATATTTCTACAGATGTAATTGTCGGATTTCCTACGGAGACAAAAAGAGATTTCCAGAAATCGCTAAATTTATTTAAAGAAATTAAATTTGATGCTGCCTATATTTTTAAATATTCGCCTCGTCCGCATACAAAGGCAGCGCAATTAGTTGATGATGTCCCCAGAATTGAGAAAGAAAGAAGGCATAAAATAATTTTAGATTTACAAAGAGAAATGGGCAAATAAAATGATGAAGAAGATAAAATTTACAATAATTTTTTTATTATTTAATTTTAATTTAGTTTATGCTGCTATTCCAAATTTCGATAAAATAGAAGCCTCGTTTTTAAAAGAAGATTATGTCAAAGTTATTAATGAATGCGAAAATATTTTATCTTCAGATAATAA
>JBFMBJ010000102.1:0-4601 GCA_040755235.1 Candidatus Omnitrophota bacterium | reverse complement strand
GGCAAAGAAAGAGTGGCAAGTAACCCTGCGTAGGGGTATTAATTATTTTCTGGGTCTTTTTTCCAATGATATGGGAATAGATTTAGGCACGGCTACGACCTTAGTTTATGTTAAGGGCGAGGGCGTGATTTTATGTGAACCTTCGGTAGTAGCAGTGGAAAAGGGCTCCACACATGTAATTGCCGTAGGCGATGAAGCAAAGCGCATGTTGGGTCGGACGCCAGGAAATATTGTTGCTATCAGGCCAATGAAAGATGGCGTAATTGCTGATTTTGATATAACGGAGGCCATGCTTCGTTATTTTATAAAAAAAGTGCATCACCGCCGCGTTTTAGTTAGGCCTCGAGTGGTTATTGCTATTCCTTCCGGAATTACTGAAGTAGAAAAACGTGCAGTTAAGGATTCAGCTGAAAGAGCTGGGGTGCGAGAAGTTTTCTTAGTAGAAGAACCCATTGCTGCAGCAATCGGTGTGGGCTTACCTATAGAAGACCCTATTGGAAATATGATTATTGATATTGGCGGCGGCACTACAGAGATTGCAGTAATTTCATTAGCGGGTATAGTTTTTTCCCGTTCCATTCGCATCGGTGGCGATGAGATGAATGATGCCATTATCGAGTATTTAAAGAAGACTTACAATCTTATGGTCGGAGAGCGTACTGCCGAAGATATTAAAATAAAAATCGGTTCTGCCTATCCGCAAGAACAAGAGCTTTCTATGGATGTTAAAGGACGTGATTTAGTGGCAGGCCTACCCAAGACAGTAACTGTTACTTCTGAAGAGGTAAGAGAAGCTTTACAAGAACCAGTGAGAGCAATTTTAGAGTCGGTAAAAATTGTACTCGAACGCACTCCTCCAGAACTTGCCTCAGATTTAATCGAACATGGAATTGTTATGGCAGGAGGAGGTTCACTTTTACGAGGTTTGGATAAATTAATTTCTGAAGAAACAGGCTTACCAGTTCAAATTGCAGAAGATCCCTTAACAGCAGTTGCAATGGGCACAGGTAAAGTTTTAAATGAAATAAAGTATTTAAAGAAAGTCACTGTTCCTACACACGTAAATTTATAACCTTCCGAACGTGTTTAAACTTAATAGAAAAAAATTTTTGATTTTTAGCTTTATTTTTTTATTTCTATTTCTAGGAATCATTTCTCGCTTTTTAAAAACATCAGTTCTAGAAACGTTCAAGCTTCCCTTGAAATTAAGCTGGAATTTTACTCGAGAAATAAAAGCAATTTTATTTTATAGAATTACTTTTAATGAAAATTTAAGATTAAACTTGGAAAATGATAAACTTACAAAGATGGTAATTAATTTGGAAGAGCTTAACTCAGAGAATAGGCGTCTTAAGAATATTCTTTCCTTTAAAGAAAAATCAACTTTTATATCCATCCCGGTAAAAGTGGTAGCTCAAGATGCAAGTAATTGGACGAGTTTTGTGACTGTTGATAAGGGCCGCTCTAGTGGTATTATAAAAAATTCAGCAGTGATTACAGAAAAAGGCCTTGTGGGGCGAGTAATTGAGGTAACCAAATCAACTAGCAAGATAATGTTGTTGAATGACCCAGATTTTTCTGTAGCAGCTATTGTGCAACGTAGTCGGGTACAAGGGGTAGTTTCCGGGAGATTATACAGAGTTTTAATGATGCGTTATCTTGATCTTGAAGCGGATGTCCAAATCGGCGACATAGTTGTTACCTCAGGTCTGCATATACCAAATTTAGCAAGTTTTTGTCCACAAGGAATCCTTATTGGAAAAGTAGTTTCTGTCATAAAGGAATTTGGAGGCCTTTCCAAGTGCGCTTATATAGAACCCGCAGTAGAACCAAGAACTATAGAATATGCAATTGTAATCCTCAAATAGTAAGATGGCTTAAGCTGATAGGTATTATTTTATCTTGCCAAATTATAGAGGCGACTATCTTAGGTAATTTTAGATTTTTCGCTGTCTTACCTAATCTTTCCCTGTTAATTATTCTGTATTTTAGTTTATTCTTAGATTTAAAAGAAGCTTTAATTTTAAATGCCATAACTGGTCTTATAAAAGACAGTCTTTCAGGGACGATCTTCGGATTAAATTTATTTTTATTCATTATTTATACGCTTACCATCTGGTTTTTACGTAAACAACTTTATAAAGAAGATTTTTCAATTCAGGTGGTAATAGTTTGTATCACAGCTTTCATAAATGCAATTATTTTTGCAAGCCTTTATAAATTATTTATAACAGTTGTAATATTAGAAACTTTATATACAGCTATCCTGATGTTGCCCGTATTTAAAATTTTAAGAAAATGCGCACTAAAGTAACTAAGATTATTATAATTTTTTTATTTATATGGTTGGCCCTTGCCTTATTTTGGCATCAGGTTATTAGGGGGTCTTTTTATAATAGATTAAGTAAAAAAAATTGTATTCGTTTAATCGCTGAAGATGGTAATCGCGGTAAGATAGTTGACCGCAATAATAAGGCTTTGGCAGAAAATAGAATTAGTTTTAATGTTAGTATTATACAGCCAGAATTTAATTTATTAAGTGCCCAAGAAAAAGAAAAAATCATTTCTAAGCTTTCCCAAGTGTTAGGAAAATCAGAAGAATCTATAAGAAAGATTCTAAAAAAACCGCCAGCCCCATTTGCGCCTTTGGTCATAGGGCAAGATATTACAAAAGAAAAATTAATAATTTTAGAAGAAAATAAAATATTTTTACCAAGTGTCGTTATTCAAGCTGCCCCTATGCGTTATTATCCTCATGAAAAGCTTGCTTGCCATGTTTTAGGTTATGTTAGTAAGATTGATCGTTCCCGCCTTGCTAAATTAAAAGAATATGGGTATACCCCAGATGATTTAGTAGGGTATTCAGGAATAGAAGAAAAATTAGATCAATATTTACGTGCAGAATCTGGAGGCTTGCAGATAGAGGTCGATAGAAAAGGAAGACAAATACGCACGTTAGGGTATCGCTCGCCAAATGAAGGGAAGACTGTACAGCTAACCATTGATTTAGAGATGCAAAAGATTGCTGAAGAGGCCTTAGCCGGAAAGAATGGTTCTATTATTGTAATGAATCCAGAAACAGGCGAAATTTTAGCATTAGTAAATAATCCAGGCTTTGATCCAAATATATTTATTTCTTCAGCTGAAAGAGAAAGGGTAAAAAATATTTTGGTAAATAAGTCTGCACCGTTTTTAAATCGTGCAGTTGCAAGCTCATATCCCTTGGGTTCAGTTTTTAAAATTATCACAGGCTATGCAGGGCTAGATACAAAAAAGATATCTTTAAATACAACTTATTTTTGTCATGGCAAGATGATGGTTGGTAAAAAAGAATTTAAATGTTGGGATACGCATGAGATAGAGAATTTATTTGATGCCTTTACGCATTCTTGTGATATTTATTTTTATCACACTGGATTATTAACAGGGCCGGATAATCTTTTTAATTATGCAGCTAAATTTGGATTAGGTAAAAAAACAGATATTGATTTGGCTGGTGAAACCAGCGGTTTTATTCCTTCAGTTATGTGGAAGAGAATTAAAAGAATGCAAAAATGGTTTGATGGTGATACTGCAAATTTTGCTATAGGCCAGGGAGATGTTTTGGTTAGTCCGATACAGTCAGTTAAGATGATGGCAGTTTTAGCAACAAGCGGAAAATTAATTACTCCTTATGTGATTAAATCCATCGATGGCAAGGAATTAAATCATCCTAAACCGATACAAGGTTTTTTTAATCCGCAAATACTTTCTTTTATTAAAGAAGGATTACGGCGTTCTATCAGCGAGGAAACAGGGACTGCACATATAATCTATACACCTCAATTAACTATTGTTGGAAAAACTGGTTCGGCGCAAGCGGGCGTTGGTAAAATGGCTCATGGTTGGTTTGTAGGTTTTTGTCCCGCTAATAATCCTAAGATGGTATTTTGTGTATTTTTGGAGCATGGGGCTGCTGGATATTATGCCGTATTAATTGCTAAACAAATGTTAGAGCGCTTTATGCAAGAAGGACTTTTATAAATGAACCCCGTTAGAAATTTCATATCGGGGAAATTATTAATATATAAGGTAAAAATTTAGAAAGAAAGGGGTATCTTACGGGGTGAATAGAGATGCAATTGCACTTTTGATTATTAGCTTAGCTATTTGCTGTGTCGGCTTAGTTTCAATTTATAGTTCTTCTGGCCTAGATAATAGAGATTTACTGTCGCGCCAATTACTTTGGATGGGATTAGGCTTAATTTGTTTTCTTGTTATGTATTTTTTATCTTATCGGCAATTATGGGATTTTGTTTGGTTTCTTTACATTGTCGCAATTTTATTTTTATTATTAGTAATGGTTTTAGGATCGGTGAGAATGGGAGCGCAACGCTGGATTAAAATTGGATGGCTCAATTTTCAACCTTCGGAATTAGTTAAGCTGACTACAGTTTTAGTATTGGCAAGATACTATGCTCAAGCGTTTAATTCTCGAAGTTTTATTAAAGATATAGTTTTGCCTTTTATGATTATTGGAATACCTGTTTTACTTATTATGGAGCAGCCCGATTTGGGAAGCGCAATTATGGTTTTATTAATTACTATAGCTATGATATTTT
>JBFMBJ010000101.1:0-4630 GCA_040755235.1 Candidatus Omnitrophota bacterium | reverse complement strand
CAAGGATTTTAGCCAAATCATTAAATTGTAAAAATGGCCCAACGATAATACCTTGTCAGGAGTGTATTTCTTGTCAGGAGATTACTAAGGGAACAAGCCTTGATGTGATTGAAATCGACGGTGCCTCTAACCGCGGCATAGATGAAATCAGAACCCTTCGTGAAAATGTTAAATTTTCTCCAGTACACGGTAAATATAAAATTTATATTATTGACGAAGTGCACATGCTAACCACAGAGGCTTTTAATGCGCTTTTAAAAACTCTGGAAGAACCACCCGCACATGTGAAATTTATTTTTGCAACTACTAGTCCGCATAAGGTAATTCCTACGATTTTATCTCGGTGTCAGCGTTTTGATTTTAGGAGAATTCCCAATTTATTAATCGTTGAGCAACTAGAGAAAATTTGTAAAGCAGAAAACGTTAGTATCGATAAAAATGTTTTATTTAGTATTGCTAAGGCAAGCTCCGGGTCTATGCGCGATGCCGAATCAATATTAGATCAATTAGTATCTTTTGGGCAGGGAAAAATTACAAATCAGGATGTAACGAACGCTTTAGGTATTATCGAAGAGGACTTTCTATTTGAATTTACACAAAATTTAATTAATAAAGATATTACTAGTATTTTAAGTTCAATTGATCTTTTGATTGAGCAAGGTAAAGATGTTTTAGGCTTTATTACTGAATTAATCGGGTATTTTCGTAATTTAATGTTAGCTAAAATCACAAAAGGCAAACAGGAAAAATTTCTAGATTTACCCGAAGATTTTTGTAAAAAATTATATGAACAAAGTCAAAGTTTCTCTCAAGAAGAATTATTTTTTATTTTTAATACCTTAGTTAATGCGCAAGAAATGTCGCGCAGATTTGATTCTTGGCGTATTCCTTTGGAGATAGCCTTAGTAAAATTAACTCAAAATAAAGAAACCAATTCTTCTGGCAATAACAATCATAAAATTTTAGAAAAACTTAATATAAAGAAAAATCATGCAAATTCACCAGAACCCCAAGAAGATCAAGCAGAGAACAATATTCAAGATTCGATAGTAGATTTTGAAAAAATAAAATCAATTTGGCCAGAATTTCAAGAAAAAGTAAGTAAGATAAAAATGTCCGCAGGTACATATTTATCTGAAGGCGCTCCTTTGAGTGTCGAAAAAAATATTTTAAATATAGCTTTTCCTAAGGGTTCTGGGTTTCACAAAGAATTTTTGGAGAAAAAAGAAAATCGCCAAATTTTAGAAAAAACCTTGAAAGAAATAATCGGCACTAATCTAAAAATAAATTTTATTATTACTAAGGAAGAAAAGCCACACGTAATAGTTGAAGAGGATCCAATGATTAAATCAACACTGGGGTTTTTTAATGCCAAGATTATAAAAAATATTTGATGGCTAATTATCCACAACTGATAGAAAATTTAATAGAGCAACTAATAAAATTACCCGGCATCGGAAGAAGAAGTGCTGAGCGGATAGTTTATCACGTTTTAAGCACTCCCGATAAAGATGTGGTTAATTTATCTGAAAGCCTGAGGCAAGTTAAGGAAAATATAAAATTTTGCAAAATTTGTTTTAATTTAGCTCAATCTGATATTTGCGATATTTGTCAGGATAATCGAAGAAATCGTGAGGCGCTTTGCATAGTTGAGGAATCAAAAGATGTAATTGCACTTGAAAAATCTCGGAGTTTTCATGGGTTGTATCATGTTTTGGGTGGGGCGATAGCACCTTTAGATGGTAAAGCCCCAGATGATTTAAAAATTAAAGAATTAATGGAAAGAATTAAAGCAAATAATATTAAAGAAGTAATTATTGCAACTGATGCCGATACTGAAGGCGAAACAACAGCTTTGTATTTAACAAAATTAATTAAGCCATTTGGTGTAAAGTTAACGCGTATTGGTATGGGGTTACCAATTGGTGCAAATGTAGAATATGCAGATTGTACAACTTTGAGTAAGGCACTTGAGTCAAGACGCGAAATTTAAAAGTAGTTTAAAAGTCTAAAAGTTTAAAGGTTTAAAAGTTGATAGAACAAAACGAATTTAGTTTTGAAAAATTAGGAGTATATAAAAAAGCAATAAATTTTACAAATTCGATTTTTAATATTTGCAATAATTTCCCGAATAAAGTTCAATATTCTTTAGGAGATCAATTAAGACGCGCTAGTTTATCTATTGTTAATAATTTAGCCGAAGGTAGCGATAAGAGGTTTCCGAAAGACAAGAAAAAGTTTTACGAATACGCATTAGATTCGGCAAGAGAATGTATTCCCATGTTGACAATTTGTGTTTTTCAAGGTTTAATAGACAGAAATATTGAAGGCAAGCTTCGGGAAGAAGGTATTGTTATTTGTAAGATGTTAAGAAAACTTATTTTATCTGTTCATTGAAAAAAGTTCTTGTTTTAAACTTTAAACCTTGAACTTTTAACTTTTAAACTAAATTCATTCCCCCTTAGCTCAGTAGGTAGAGCGAGTGGCTGTGCGAGCCGCCTAAAAGGCGGCGAGCAAGAAAAGAAAGGAGATGATATTGGTAAAGCACGATACAAGATGTTACAAAGATCGCCAACAATATTTAATTGCCGCTGTTCATAAAAGACGTAAAAAAATTAGACAGATGGCGCTTGAATATAAAGGTGGTCGATGTCAAAAATGCGGTTATAATTCTTGTGTTGATGCTTTGGAGTTTCATCACAATAATTCTTCTGGTAAAGACTTTAGCATCTCTGAAAAGGGATACACAAGAAGTTGGGTTAAAGTTAAAGAAGAATTAGATAAATGTATTTTATTGTGTGCCAATTGTCATCGAGAAATTCATGCTCAAGCGCAGCTTCCACGGGAAACTGTGGTTGAAAAAGCGGGCTAATTCAGGGAAGTCCTGAGCGAGGCCAAAAGGCCGAGTCGAAGGATAATCCTGAGCTAAGTCTTGCAAGAAATTGCAGGTAAATGTGCAGAGACTATATACCCGCCTCCTAATCCTGAACTTGTTGAAGGGAAGGAGATGATATAGTCCACTTCCGAAAGTAATTTCGGGTTAAGTGTAACCACCAGGTCCGAGGTTCGAGTCCTCGAGGGGGAGCCAATTCTCTTTAAGCCCTATTCCCGATACAAGGGAATAGGGCTTTTTGGTTGAAAATAAAAGACTTCTGTCTTTTAAGATAGAGTTCGAGCCGAGAATTTTCAAAAATGTGCGCTTGGCGCTGGGGTTTCCTTGCCAAGCGACAGAACCCGCCGCGTTGCAAGTAGTTACGAAGTCTTTCGCCGGTTCGAGCCATCCGCCGCCCGCTTTCTCGATCTCGCCAAGCCGCTCCTGCAAATCTTTCTTTTCGTTAAGTAATTTTGCTTTCTTTCGCTGGTATTCTTCTTGAGAAATTTCCTTAGCAATATAAAGATCGATTAACCTTTCTATCTTTTCGTCAAACTCTTTTACCTTATCGGCGGCTTGGCGAACAGCAAGGGAAGAGGCTTTGCCCTCATCCTTAGCTAATTCTTCAAAGCGATTAATTATTTTGTCTTTAATGTCATTATCTATAAACACTTTTAATATTGCGTTATTTATCTGCTCAAGCAAAGCCTCTTCCCTAAGATACTTTTGCGTGCAGGCGGTAACTTTCTTGGTACAGCGGTAATAAACATGGCCTTTTTTAAGCTCTGCCGTAATACTTGCCCCGCACTCGCCGCATTTCATCAGCCCCGTGAAGCTAAACCTATCAACCGTCTTTTTAATAACCCTCATTTTTTGTGCGATTACCGCCTGCACGCTATCGTAAAGTTTCTTAGTGATAAGCGGCGGGTGGCTCGCCTCGAACCTTTCGCCCTTGTAGATCATTACGCCATAATAAAAGGGATTGCGCAGCATTTTGGCCAAGCAACTCTTAAAGATAGGCTTGCCCGCCCTCGCCGTAAGCCCCCACCTATGCACTTCCCTTAATAACTCCTCAAGCGAATAATTACCTGTGGCGTATAACTCAAACGCCCTATAAACAAAACGTGCCTTTTCCGGGTCAGGTTTTACTGTATGGCTTACGGCGTCGTTGTAGTAACCAAGCGGTGCAGTGCCGGGCCATTCGCCACGGCGCAGTTTCTCTCGTAAGCCGCGCTTAACATTTTCAGCAAGGTTATCCACATAATATTTACTTTGACCGAAAGCAATAGAAAGCATAAATTTTCCTTGCGCCGTGGCGTCAAAGCGGTAAGTAGGAAAACGAAGATCAGCGATTTCCCCGGTATCTATTAAATAAATAATCTTCCCACCGTCTATTGAATTGCGGGCAAGCCTATCCGGATGCCAGGCCAAAATGCCGCCCGCAAGTCCACTTTCAATTTGCTTGAGCATATATGAAAATATCGGCCTCCCCGGCTCTTTGGCAGTTTTCGCTTCGCTAAATTCTTCCTTAATCTCTAAACCTTCTCTTTTAGCAAACTCTCGCAATTCGTTTACCTGCGATTCAATAGACAAGACTTGTTTATCTTCAACGTCGGTGGACTTGCGGGCGTAGAGGAAATATGTATTCATTTTACCCTCCAGTGTTCTGTCGCTTGGCAAAGTAAATTTTTGAGGTCTCGCTTAACCTCAAAAACTTACTTATTCGCCGAAGGCGAAAAGGAAACCCCAGCGCCAAGC
>JBFMBJ010000100.1:0-4639 GCA_040755235.1 Candidatus Omnitrophota bacterium | reverse complement strand
AATTTCGGTTTGATATTAGCCGGATGCCTGTATTCCGGTTCATCTGGTTTTGTAGGTAAGATTGCACTCAACGATATTCGTAAAACAGATTCTCCCGATAAAAAATATTGCTGGATGACAGAAGATTGTATTTTAAGAAATCAGAATAATTTTTTATACGAGAATAATAATTTTAAGGAGATGACCAGCTATTTCGGCATAAAGATAGCAACCGCTGTAAATTTTTTAAATCCCGAATTAGTCATTATTGGCGGATGCTCTCTTAAAGATAAAGATGGAGAAGTATTTCTAGAAAGTATTCGTAATAGTGTAAAACGTTGGGCTTTTGAAGAGACGATTGCAAATGTAAAAATTATTCCCAGCCAATTAGATGATATGGGTGTTTGCTTAGGGGTTACTTCTTTACTAACGCGCGAACTTTTCACGCAAGTTTAAAATATCCATTAAAAGAGTAGAATTCGTAAATGAGAAAGATTGTTTTTTTGTTTTTAGTTTTATCTCTTTTTGCCTGCCAAAAACTCCAAGCCGATAAACCTACTGAAACCAAAACTAATTTAAAAAAAGTAGAATTAAGAATGTGGCTTGTCGGTGCAGAAAGTCAAGCTAAGACTATAAATAAATTAGCGAGAATTTTTACCCAGAAAACTGGTATAAAGGTTCATTGCGAGGCTATTTCTTGGGGTCAGGCACATAGTAAATATTTAACTTCTATTGCTGGTGATGTGGTTCCGGATATTGGAACAATGGGTCTTACCTGGGGGACAGAATTCGGCAGCTTAGGGGCAATGGTAGATTTAGCAAAAGATTTCCAAAAGGACCTAAATAATATAAAGGCAGATGTTTTTCCAGGTATGTGGAAATCAATAGAATATAAAAATCAGGTATTTGGAATCCCCTTTGACTTAAGTGAGCATATTCTTTATTATCGAACTGATTTGATAAAAAATCCTCCAGCTACCTGGCAAGATTTGCAGAAAATTTTACAAGATTTAGCCAAAGAAAAAAAGGGAATGATTTTTGATTGGGGAACTTTGGAATGGATTGGTTTTGCCCCATTTTTATGGCAAGCAGGCGGAGATTTTTATAATACAGATGGTACAAAGTGTATGCTAAATTCTCCAGAGGCCCAAATTGCCTTAGTATTTTTTAGCCAGCTTTATACAAAATATAATGTACCCAAAACAAAGATTCCGGTCGAACAAGGAATGCGTACTGGTGATTTTCCTATGGCTATTTCTGGTAATTGGAAGATTTTAAGTCTTACCTTGTTTGCTCCAGAGATTGCAGGTCGTTGGTCAATCGCATTTTTACCCGCCGGTCCAACCGGCAAGCATACGGCTTTTATCGGCGGACGGATCATGGGGATATTTAAAAAATCAAAAAACAAAAGAGAGGCTTGGGAATTTATAAAATTTTTATTTAGCCCAGAGATCCAAAATAAACTTTATGAAGAAGCAAAATTAGAAGAAGATAGTTATCTGCCGCCAAATATTAAAACTTGGGATACTTTATCTATGGAAGAAAAATTTAGGCAGGTTCTAAAAAATCAGGCTCTTGATGCCAAGGGGCCGCCTTCAATTTTAGGCTGGGATGTAAGTACGCGTTTAATTGATGAGGTTGTTCAAAGAGTAGTTTTAGAGAATAAATCCGCCAAAGAAGAACTTTCTAAGGTAACATTGGAATTAGATAAGTTAATTAAAAATTAGAAAAGATAAGATAGGCTTAAAATCATTTCTTTGGCTGCTGAAGTATTCTTTCCGCGGAAAGTCTTGCCGTAACTGGTTTCGATATTAAAACCCTTTAATTTAAAAACAAACCCAGTAGTCCATTTGGTATAGCTTTCATCCGTACCAATAGCAACTTGTTGCCAATTTCCTTGGCCATCATCGTTGAATTTCCAAGTCAATGTTTCTTTTCCTGTTGAGCGTATTCCTTGGACTCCATCCAAAGTTGTCTTTAAAACAAGCCAATTAAGAGGGCTAATACCTAATTCAAAGAAATAAGGTACTTGGTCTGCAGGTACATCATTACGATTAGGATGATCCATTCTCCAACGATAACCGGTTTCAAATTTACTGTACATCGGTAAAAAGAATTTGAAGGATTTTCCAAACATTAGGCGTAATTCTTCATCAACTTGCCTATGACCCAGAGCTGCAGGTTGGTTATTAGGATTATAATTTCCCGGAACTTTAGTTCTTATCATAATTGTAAAAACAAAAGGATTTTCAAAGAGATTGTATTTAAAGCCAAGCCAATAATCTGCAAGGCCTCTATTTCTAAAATGGTGTCCGGAAGGAACTGTTGCACCGTTAAAGGCATCGTCTTTCCAAGTAGCTTGGACATATGGCAAATAGGCAAGGGCAGTTAATTTATTAGTGATACCATATTCGAATTTAAATTCTATTCTTTTTTCGTGGTAACGACCAGAGTTTTCCCACATTTTTTTATGTTTTTTATCGTCAAAATAACGCTCGTGCCAAAAATATTTAGAATACACTTCTAAATAGAGCTTTCCTTTGGGAATAGTCCAAGCGCCCTTTTCTGCCGGAGGCATGAAATCTGAAGCCTCGGGAGTTTTCTCTTCGGACGGCTGTTGAGGGTTGGGTTTTACAGTTTTGTCTTTTTGTGAAGAGGCAAAGTCCTTTGCTTTAGGTGTTTTATCGCCCTTGGAAGGAACTTGAGTTTTCTGAAATTTTTCTTCACTGTTGTTTAATTCATCCGCGATTGCTATTTTGCGTTGGGAAATAGACTCATTTTTTTTAACAGAAATTAACTTTAAATAGGCATTTGCTTCTTTATTATTTGGTAAGATTAAAAGTACTTTGTTGAATTCAGCTTTCGCTGATTCTAAATCGCCTTGTTTAAATGATGTTTTTCCTAACTCCAGCAAATACTCCCCAGCCATTGTTTGGGCGCAGGCATCTTGAGAGTTATTTAAAATAAAATAAATTGCTAATAGAAATATTGCCAAAATTATTCTTTTGTTCATTAGATCCTCCTTAAGAGATACATAAATAATTAAAGTAAGTTTAGTTTAACATGAAGGAAAAGAAAAATCAAGATTTTTCTAATGTTTTAGAAATTTATTAATACACAACAGAGTTTCTTAAATTCCTTGACTTGAAACTATTAAGAGAGTATACTAAATAGCTACCCCGCACCACAAAATATTAACTTGTGGTGCGGGGTTTAAAAAATATACACTTCAATAAATAATCTACGGGAGGTAAAAGTGGTATTGGCTAAAGAAAAGAAACAAGAAGCTATCGGAAAATTTAAAAGACACTCTAAAGATACCGGTTCAACTGAGGTGCAAATTGCTGTTTTGACTAGTCGGATTAATCAGTTAACAGATCATTTTAAAAATCACAAGAAGGATTTTCATTCTCGACGTGGACTTTTGATGCTTGTAGGTAAACGCCGCAGGCTACTTACCTATTTAAAAAAAGAAGATTCTAAAAAATACGAAGATTTGTTAGGGAAATTAAACCTGAGGAAATAATGTCAATCATACAGAAGAAAATTAAATTCGGTAAAGAAGAACTTATTTTAGAAACAGGAAAAATTGCCAAGCAAGCTAATGCCGCAGTTACTGTTTGTTATGGCGGGACAGTAGTTTTAGTTACAGCTTGTGCTTCTAAAGAGCCGCCAGAAAAATTAAATTATTTTCCCTTAACAGTTGAGTATCAGGAAAAGACTTATGCTGCTGGGAGAATTCCCGGTGGATTTTTTAAGAGAGAAGGCAGGCCTTCCGAGAATGAGATTTTAACCGCACGCCTTATCGACCGACCAATCAGGCCGCTTTTTCCTAAAGGTTTTATGAATGAAGTGCAAATTATGGCCATAGTCCTTTCTAGCGATGGAGAGAATGATCCTGATGTTTTAAGCGTTGTGGGAGCATCTGCCGCTTTATCTATTTCTGATATTCCTTTTGACGGGCCAATTGCGGCTTGCCGAGTTGTACGTGTAGATGGTAAATTTGTAATTAACCCAACCTATAAAGAATTAGAAAAATCAGATTTAGATATTGTGGTGACGGCAAGTAACTATGGCGTAATTATGCTTGAGTCAAAGATAAATCAGGTTCCCGAAAGCGTTGCTATAGAAGCAATCCGTTTCGGTTATGAAAATTTAAAGCCCCTTATGCAATTACAGAAAGAATTTAGGCAGGCTTGTGGCAAAGAGAAGATGGATTTTGTATGTAAAAGAGTCGATGAAAAACTCATGAATTTAGTTAAAGATCTTTCGGAAAAAAGATTGCAAGAAATTTGCCAGCTGAGTAAAAAAGAAGATCGCGAAGAAGCAATGGATTTGCTTTCTAAAGAATTGGAGGTTAGTTTAGTACCTCAAGGATACGATGTTTCTTGTATAAAAGAGGCTTTAGTAGAGAGAGAACAGGAAAAGGTAAGAAAATATATTTTAGAAAAAAATACCAGGATTGACGGACGCAAATTCGATGAGATTAGGTCAATTACCTGTGAAGTGGGATTTTTGCCGCGCACACATGGATCAAGTCTATTTACCAGGGGGCAAACCCAATCACTATCAGTAGTAACTTTAGGAACCAGTGCTGATGAACAGATGATTGAAGCGTTAGAAGGAGAAACTTCTAAAAGTTTTATGTTACATTATAGTT
>JBFMBJ010000099.1:0-4789 GCA_040755235.1 Candidatus Omnitrophota bacterium | reverse complement strand
AATGCTTCGAATTTTAAAATTATTTTGAGGTTATTATGTTACGTACACATACCTGTGGAGAATTAAACGCTAACAATTTAAATAAAGAAGTTACGCTTTGTGGCTGGGTGCATTCCAGGCGTGATCACGGCAAACTTATATTTATCGATATCCGTGACAGATACGGTCTGACCCAAGTTGTTTTTATACCTAAGGTCTCTGGCGATGCCTATAAAATAGCTCAAGACTTAAGGAGCGAATTTGTAATTAAATTAAAAGGCACGGTAAATAAACGTCCAGAGGGTACAATTAACCCAAAGTTACCAACCGGCGAGGTGGAGGTTTTAGCAAAAGAATTAGAAATTTTAAATCCCAGTCTTACGCCTCCTTTTGAAATTAGCGATGATATTGATTTAGGCGAAGAGATTCGGCTTAAATATCGATATTTAGATTTACGTAGAAAAAAGGTTTTTGAGAATATCACTTTAAGGCATAAGCTTTATCAGGTTATCCGAGCAGTTTTAAATAAAGAAGACTTTATTGAAGTTGAAACTCCGATTTTAACAAAATCAACTCCCGAAGGAGCGCGCGATTATTTAGTTCCTTCGCGCTTAAATCCTGGACAATTTTTTGCACTTCCGCAATCGCCGCAATTATTTAAACAGATATTAATGGTTTCTGGTTTTGAACGTTATTATCAGATTGCTAAATGTTTCCGAGATGAAGATTTGCGTGCAGATAGACAGCCAGAATTTACCCAATTAGATTTAGAGATGTCTTTTGTAGAAGAGGCGGATATTTTTAGCTTAACCGAAAAATTATTTAAAAAAATAATGAAAGAATTAAAAAATATAGATTTAGAAATTCCTTTTCCTCGAATGCCTTATCAAGAAGCAATTGCAAAATATAATTCAGATAAGCCTGATATTAGAACCAAGAAAGATGAATTTAAATTTTTATGGGTCGTAGATTTCCCTTTATTTAAATACAATGACGAAGAAAAACGCTGGGAGAGCGAACATCATCCTTTCACTGCTCCCAACAAAGAGGATTTAGTACTTTTAGAATCAAGTCCAGAGAAGGTTCGCTCGCGTTCATACGATTTGGTTTTAAACGGCGCAGAGCTTGGCTCTGGTTCAATTAGAATTCACCAGCAAAAATTACAAGAACAAATCTTTAAAACTATTGGTATCTCGCAAGAGGAAGCAAGCAAACGCTTCGGATTTTTACTAGAGGCATTTACCTATGGCGCACCGCCTCACGGAGGTGTTGCTTTTGGATTAGATAGATTGTTAACTATTTTAGCAGGTGTTGATTCAATAAGAGAGGTAATTGCTTTTCCAAAAACACAAAAGGCATATTGCCCGATGACAAATGCACCGTCAGATGTCTCTAATAAACAGCTTAAAGAGTTAAATATAAAAGTTGAAAAGGGGGAATAATGATTAGTTTAAAGTTTAAAAGTTTAATCATTTTTATATTTTTTGCTTTCAGTATTTTTGGATGCTCTGCGCGGACCTACACTGTCCAAAAAGATAGGGTTGATCAGGATTTATCTAGTGGTAATCGCGGTTATGCTCAAGATAGAGCACCTGAAATAGACGAAGTCAATCGAAAAAAAACACGAGCGCACACAATGATTGAAATTGAAATTGGAAAACCCGTTAAAGCAACGAGCAGCTCCAGCGCTACTGTTGCTTCCGAAGAAAAACCTAGCGAAGAAACTGTTGCCAAGCCAGCAAGAATTAAATAATCATGGAAAAAATAATAACTTTTCAAAATACGCAGGAAGCACAAACTCTTTTTGGCCGGCACGATCAAAACTTAGATATAATTGAAAAACAATTTCAGGTAAAGTTCATTAGCCGCGGCCAAGATTTAAAAATACGCGGTAAAGATAAACAGGTAGAGAAAGCCTACCGTTTTATTAATGAACTCTTGGATAATATCCGTTGCGGTAAATATATTTCTAAACAGGAATTAAGTTGTATGGTCAAATCTTTTGATACACAGCCAATCGAAGATTTTCACGAAGTACAAAATCAAAAAATTGAATTGTCTTCGAAAGAAAAACGCGTTGGGCCGCGTACCAAAGGTCAAAACGAATACGTTGAAGCGATTAGAAAATATGATATTACTTTTAGTTTAGGGCCTGCAGGAACAGGGAAAACTTATTTGGCTATGGCTATGGCAGTAGAGGCCTTAAAAAAAGGTGAGGTGCGGCGTATTATTTTAACCCGCCCTGCAATTGAGGCTGGAGAGAGCTTGGGATTTTTGCCGGGTGATATGTATGAAAAAATCTCTCCTTATTTACGTCCTTTGTATGATGCGCTTTACGATATGATGGAGGCAGAGCGCATTGAAAAATATTTAGAAACCGGGATTATTGAAGTAGCTCCCTTAGCCTATATGCGCGGCAGAACCCTTAATGATGCCTTTATTATTTTAGATGAGGCTCAAAATGCAACGCGTGAACAGATGAAGATGTTTTTAACACGGCTTGGTTTTGATTCTAAGGCAGTAATTACCGGTGATGTGACGCAAAGTGACCTTCCGGATGGTAAGCCCATCGGCCTATTGCAAGCAGAAGATATTTTAAAAAGCATAGATGAAATAAAATTTATCTATTTGACTGGCAAGGATGTTGTCCGGCATGAATTAGTACAGCGTATTATCGAAGCGTATGAAAAAACTACTCATAAATAATATATTTTTAAGTCTTATTTTTATTGGCTTGGTAGTAATTTTTGTCTGGCCTTTAAATTTAGATGTCATCCTTTCTCTGCTTTTGATAACGATATACTTCTATCTTAAAATGTCAAAACAAGAAAATCTTTTAGAAAAAACTAACTTCTTACATCTACTCTTACTTTTTGTTCTGATGTTGGCCAGTATTGAAACAATTTATAGTTATAAGATTTCTGCTTATTGGATTCCTATTGTCGGTATTATTATGCTTGTAACGATACTTTTTAGAGATTTGGAATTGGGTTTGCTATTGACACTTATAAGTAGCATCTTTACCGGCATAATTTATTCTAATATAAATTTAACTATTATTTTACTTATCACTGGAATTTTTACAAGCCTCTTATCTTATAATGCAAAGAAACGCTCGCAGATAATTAAGGCAGGTGTTCTTGCAGGGTGTATTCAAGTAGTCTGTATAATTTTTATGAAAAATTTTAATTTTAATACTATCTCTACAAGAGAATTTCTTGTTCCTTTGTTGAATGGTTTGTTGTCAGGGTTTCTTGTATCGGGAGTTTTGCCCATTTTTGAATATCTTTTTGGTGTGATGACAAATATTAGCTTGTTAGAGTTATCAGATTTCAATCATCCTTTATTAAAAAAGATGATTTTAGAAGCACCCGGTACGTATCACCATAGCCTTATAGTAGGAAATTTGGCAGAGACTGCAACAGAGGCAGTAGGAGCAAATCCTCTTTTAGCACGCGTAGGAGCGTATTATCACGATATCGGAAAACTTGAAAAACCAGAATATTTTAGCGAGAATCAAAAAGTTGATCAAAGTAAGCATACCAACCTTTCGCCATCAATGAGTAAACTCGTGATTATGAATCATGTCAAGGATGGCATGGAATTAGCCAAGAAATATAAACTTAATCCCAGATTAATTGATTTTATCGAACAGCATCACGGCACAAGTTTAGTTTATTGCTTTTATCGCCGGGCATTGGAAGGCCTAGAAACAGAAGATGATATTAAAGAAGAGGGATTTCGTTACCCGGGCCCTAAGCCAAAAACAAAAGAAGCAGCAATTGTATTATTGGCAGATTCTGTTGAGGCGGCATCACGTGCGATAGATTCACCCACAGCCGCAAAGATAGAAGATGTGGTACATAAAATTATTAATAATAAATTTATCGATGGACAGCTTGATTTGTGTGATTTAACCTTAAAAGATTTAGAAAAAATCGCAAATATTTTTAGTCATATTTTAACTGGAATTTATCATGGCAGAGTTGAATACCCAGAACAAAAACAAAATAATCATAAAAAATCTTCAAAACAAAATTCCTCTTCATCTGAACAGAATAAAAAACATCATTCAGAAAATAACAAGGCTTGAAGGAATTAAATATTCTGTTAGCATCATTTTTGTTGATGATCGCTTTATTAAAAAGCTAAATAAACAATTCTTAAAAGAAAATCATCCCACAGATGTCTTGTCTTTTCCTGTCAAATCTTGTAATCTATTATTAGGAGAGATTATTATTTCTGTAGAAACTGCAGAAAAGAATTCTCGAATTTTTAAAACTACTTTTGAAACAGAACTATATTTATATATAATCCATGGAATCCTACATTTATTAGGTTACGATGATTTAACAAATAAAAAAAGAAAAATAATGGAAAGAAAACAAGCCAACTTATTAAAATTAATATGTTAAATAGAAGCGAATGTATAGTTTTAAAAACACTTGCTTTTCGCGAAACAAGTAAAATTGCGACTTTCTATACAAAAGATTTCGGCAAGTTAAAGGTTTTGTTTAAAGGGATTCGCAAGGACCCCAAAAAATTTGCTACCAATTTAGAACCCTTTTCATTAAACGAGCTTATATTTTATTTTCATAAAAATAGAGACTTGCATTTAGCAGGCCATTGCGATTTAAAAGAAAGTTTTAATCTCACTCGTTATGATTTAAAACGCTTTAGTGTTGCAAGTTATTTATTGGAATTAACAGATTCTTTAACTGTTGTGGAAGATCCTCATCCAGAGGTATTTGATCTATTACTAGAGTCTTTAGAGAAATTAAATCAAAATCTTGACCCTTTAAAAGTTTTA
>JBFMBJ010000098.1:0-4838 GCA_040755235.1 Candidatus Omnitrophota bacterium | reverse complement strand
AAATCTAAAGCCGAAACAATTTTATATGGTGCTTTAGATATGGCTAAAGAAAAATTGCAAGAGCAAGATGCTTTAAAAGTTTTTAACAAAGCAATTGATAATGTGCGTCCGCGTTTTGAGGTTAGGCCACGGCGAGTAGGGGGAGCAACTTATCAAGTGCCAATGGAAGTAAATCAAGAAAGAGGGGTTTCTTTAGCATTTCATTGGATTAGAGATTATTCCAGGGGTAAAAAAGGGAAGCCCATGGTAGAGCGTTTAGCTGATGAATTAGTTTCTGCTTATAAAGGAGAAGGCGCAAGCATTAAGAAAAGAGATGACACGCATAAAATGGCCGAATCCAACAAGGCTTACGCGCACTTTAGATGGTAAGTGAAGACATAATTTATGCTTGTCTGCCGACAGGCAGGGAATTTTTAAAAAGCGACATAAATTATTTGTCTGAACTTCCCCCGTCGTTTTGTTTCGCTTTTGCGAAAGCAAAACGAAACATCGGGGGTAATTCGACCCCTATGCTTTCTTGCGAAAGCAAGAATGGGGGGTCTCATTAAAGATGAGAAAAACGGAGCTCGAAAAAGTAAGAAATATTGGAATTATTGCACATATCGATGCAGGTAAAACTACTACCAGCGAGCGCGTGCTTTTTTATACAGGTAAGACTTATAAAATTGGTGAGGTACATGAGGGTACTGCTATCATGGACTGGATGCCTCAAGAGCAAGAAAGAGGCATTACCATCACTGCTGCAGCTACTACCTGTCGCTGGAAAGAATATTATATTAATTTAATTGATACGCCCGGCCACGTAGATTTTACAGTTGAAGTAGAACGTTCATTAAAAGTTCTTGATGGCGCGGTAGTTGTATTTTGTGGTGTGGGCGGAGTTGAACCGCAATCAGAAACAGTCTGGCGTCAGGCAGATAGATATGCTGTTCCAAGACTTGCATTTGTGAATAAGCTTGATAGAACCGGAGCAGATTTTAATATGGTTTTAGATCAGATTCATCAGCGTTTAGGTGCTAATGCTAGTGCAGTACAAATCCCTTATGGGCTAGAAGAGAATTTTAAAGGAATAATTGATATTATTGAAGAAAAATTATATCTCTATAAAGATGATTTAGGCAAGGAAATGGAAACTTTAAGTATCCCTGCAGAATATGCCGAACAAGTTAAAAAAACTAAACAAATTCTTTTAGAAAAATTGGCAGACGCAGATCATGAAACTTTAGAGAAGGTCATCGATGGTAAAGAAGTAACTAAAGAGGAAATTAAAAAAGCAGTTAGGAGGGCAGTGGTAGCAAACAAATTTGTTCCGGTCTTTTGTGGATCTTCTTTAAAGAATAAAGGTGTGCAATTATTACTCGACGGGGTTGTGGAATACCTTCCTTCACCAAAAGATGTACCGGCAATAAAAGGGATTGATCCAGAGAGTGGAGAATATGAAGAAAGAGGAGTTTCTGATGAGGCTCCTTTTTGTGCGCTTTGTTTTAAGATAACGAGCGATCCTTATGTAGGAAAATTAAACTACGTGAGAGTTTATTCAGGAAAATTAAGTACGGGTAGTTATATCCAAAATATAAATTCCAGAACCAAAGAACGTGTTTCAAAAATGGTTTTAATGCATGCAAATAAACAAGAAATTATTGATGAAATTGCTACAGGGGACATTGCCGCAATCGTCGGACTTAAATCAACAAAAACCGGAGATACGCTTTGCGATGAAGATTCACCAATTATTTTGGAAGCAATACATTTTCCAGAACCAGTTGTTTCGCAGGCAATTGAACCTAAAACTAAAAATGATCAGGAAAAATTGGGTTTTGCTTTAAAGAAAATTGAGGATGAAGATCCAACATTTAGAGTTAATTATAATTCTGAAACAGGGCAGGTAATTATTTCTGGTATGGGGCAATTACATTTAGATATTATTATTGATAGGCTGATGCGTGAATTTAAAGTAGAAGCGCTTACCGGACAACCTCAAGTAGCTTATAAAGAAACCATTACTAAAAAAGTTACTGCAACCGGAAAATTTATTCAACAGAGCGGTGGCCGCGGTCAATATGGACATGTTGTAATTGAGGTAGAGCCCCAGGAAACACCTGGAACTGGAAACGAATTTATTGATAAAATTAAAGGTGGTGCAATCCCAAGAGAATTTATTTCTGCTGTAGAAGATGGTATAGAGAAGTCAGAAAAAAATGGAGTTTTAGCACGCTATCCAGTTACGGATGTGGTTGTGACCTTGGTAGATGGTTCTTATCATGAAGTTGATTCTTCAGAAATTGCTTTTCAGATGGCTGCATCAATTGCACTTTCTGATGCTTTAAGAAAAGCACACCCAATACTTTTGGAGCCAATCATGGATATAGAAGTAATGGTTCCCGAAGAACATATGGGGCAGGTTATTGGTGATCTAAATTCTCGTAGAGCAAAAATTGTTTCTTTAGGACAGCGCGCAAATATCAAGACAATTAGGGCGTATGTGCCTTTGGCTGAAGTGTTTAATTATGCAAATGCAGTTCGATCCTTGACACAAGGCCGCGCTTCTTATACAATGGAGCCTTCGTATTATGCAGAAGTGCCTTCACATATAAAAGAAAAAATAATTGGAACTAACGTAACTGCAAAAACATAAACGAAAAACAATGGGAGGTAAAAATGGCTAAAGAAAAGTTTGTAAGAACGAAACCTCACGTTAATATTGGAACAATCGGACACGTTGATCACGGAAAAACCACTCTTACTTCTGCGATTACTATGTGTTTAAGCAAAAAGGGTTTCGCTGAAGCAAGAAGCTATGATTCGATTGATAACGCACCAGAAGAGAGAGAAAGAGGCGTTACGATTAATATTTCACACGTTGAGTATCAGACAGGCGCACGTCATTATGCACACATTGATTGCCCGGGCCATGCGGACTATATTAAAAACATGATTACCGGTGCGGCACAGATGGATGGTGCAATTCTAGTAGTGAGTGCAGCTGATGGACCGATGCCTCAAACAAGAGAGCATATTTTGTTAGCGCGTCAGGTTAACGTTCCAGCAATGGTTGTATTTTTAAACAAAGTAGATATGGTTGACGACAAAGAATTGGTAGATCTTGTTGAAATGGAAGTAAGAGAACTTCTTACAAAATATAATTTTCCTGGAGATAAAATTCCGATGGTCAGAGGTTCAGCTTTAAAGGCAGCTCAATGCGCTTGTGGTAAAGATGAATGTCCTAACTGTAAACCAATTTATGATTTAATGAAAGCAGTTGATGAATATATTCCTTTACCAAAACGTGATCTTGAAAAACCATTCTTAATGGCAATTGAAGATGTATTTTCAATTGAAGGTCGCGGTACGGTTGGTACAGGAAGGATTGAGCGTGGAAAAATTAAACTCAATGATAACGTCGATATAGTTGGTCTTAAGCCAGAAATCGGTAAAACAGTTGTTACAGGTATTGAAATGTTTCGTAAATTGCTCGATGAAGGTATGGCCGGCGATAACGTAGGGTTACTTTTAAGAGGTATTGATAAAACTCATTTAGAAAGAGGAATGGTTTTAGCAGCACCGGGTTCAATTACACCGCATACTAAATTTAAAGCGCAGGTTTACATTTTAACCAAAGAAGAGGGTGGAAGACACACACCTTTTTTCACTGGTTATAGACCACAATTTTATTTCCGTACAACCGACGTTACGGGTTCAGCAAAATTACCTCAGGGTGTAGAAATGGTTATGCCTGGTGATAACGTTACTATGGAAGTAGAATTAATTGCACCTATTGCTATGGAAAAAGAATCGCGCTTTGCTATTCGCGAAGGTGGACATACAGTAGGAGCCGGTGTAGTAAGTGAGATTATTACTTAAGAGATAAACAAAGAACAGAATATTTTAAAGAGTACAGAAAACAGAGTACAGAGCACAGAAAATAAAATTCTGTTATTCGTTCTCCGTAATCTGTAATCTCCCGAGCGGAGCGAGGGGAAATGCAGAAAATTCGTATCAAATTAAAAGGTTACGATCACAGGCTTTTAGATAAAGCGGTGGTTGAGATTATTGAAACTGCTAAGCGCACCGGTGCAAAAATTTCAGGACCTATTCCTTTGCCGACAAAGAAAGAGCTATATACGGTACTGCGTTCTCCGGTAATTGATAAAAAGTCGCGTGAGCAGTTTAGCTTGGCGACGCATAAGCGCTTAATTGAATTGGTTGAGCCAACTGCCAAAACAATAGATGCGCTGCGCAAGTTAAATTTAGCAGCTGGTGTAGATGTGGAGATAAAATAGTTTAAAAGTCGAAAGTTAAAAGTTTAAGGTTAAGAATATGAACGCATTATTAGGGAAAAAAATTGGAATGACACAAATTTTTAATGAAGATGGAGTTTTTGTTCCTGTAACCATTATCGAGGCTGGTCCCTGCACAGTTTTAAATATTAAAGAAAAAGCTGTGCAAATTGGTTTTGAAAAGACCAGAGAAAAAACCTTAAAAAAGCCAATAGCAGGATATTTTAAAAAAATTGGTATGACTCCTTTAAAGGTTTTACGTGAGATTCCAAAAGAGCAGAATAAGGAATATAAAGTTGGTGAGGAAATCAAGGTAGATGTTTTTAAGGCCGGAGATTTTGTTGATGTGGTTGGAACATCTATTGGGAAAGGTTTTGCCGGCGGGATGAAGCGTTGGAATTGGAGTGGTGGTCCTATGTCGCATGGTTCAACATCTCGTAGGCGCGTAGGTTCAATTGGTTCTACAACTGATCCCGGACGTGTTTGGAAAGGCCATCATATGCATGGACATTTAGGAAATGAAAGAATTACTGTGCAAAATTTAAAAGTTGTAAAAGTTGA
>JBFMBJ010000097.1:0-4864 GCA_040755235.1 Candidatus Omnitrophota bacterium | reverse complement strand
GTCTTTGGTTAAAGGAAATAGCCGCTCACCTTTGCCGCCTGCCATAATAAATGTTAAAACATTACTTTTTTTCATTTTATTATTTTATTAAAAATACTTCTAAAATGCCTCTGCGTATCATCATTACTGCAATGCTGGCTAAAAGTATATCTGCTACTTTAGAAAATGCCCTTGCTCCTGCTTCACCCAAAATACGCATTACTATGTCGGAACGTAAAAACATAATCCAAACGATAAACATATTTACTGCAAGTGATACAAAAGTCGGCACCATTCCAAAACTATCAATCATCATAAGGGTTGTGGTTAAAACTGCAGGTCCCGTAACTAAGGGTGTACCTAAAGGAAAAATCCCAATATCTTGATCAGATTCGGTTTTAAAAATAGCTTTGGATCTACCCGGTAACAATAAGCTTACAGAAATTACCAAAAGTAAGATTCCGCCTGCAATTTTGAAATCAGAGACAGTTATCCCCATTAAGCGCAAAACAAATTTACCTATAAACATAAAAACTAATGCCGTAATCGTAGCTGTGGCTACAGATTCGACAATAATCTTCTTTCTTTGCTCATTATTTAACTCTGAAGTTAAAGAAAGAAATAAAGGTACATTACCCAAAGCATCTACTGCCACAAATATGGGAATAAAGGTTAGTATGTATGGTTTTAATATTTCTAACATATTGTAAATATTATATATGAGAGTTAAAAAAAAGACAAGAAAAATGAAACCTACATTATATTTTTTTAATTAAAAATAAACACAGGAAACTAGTTAAGCTAGATACCATAATCAGCCATTTCAATCCAATTATCGGCAATAAAAACGCCCCGGATAAGCTGCTGGCTATTAAAGCAAGGTTACTTACGCTACAAAGAAAGGCAAATGAGGTTGCCTCCAGGCCCTTAGTGGTATTTCTAGCCATAAATCCATTACCATGATAAAAATAAACATACCAATAAGGCTATATAACACATTATAAACCACAGCGGTGGTTGGTGTATAGTAAAGATAACTTAAGGTAACTACTGCGCCTAAAAAAACTGAACCATAGAGCCATTTTTTAATATTTATTCTTTGGCTAAATTTATAATACAATATTGCTCCACTTATCTCAAAAACTGTGCCCATCGTCCCCAAAACGCCAATCCACATTTTTGACCATCTAAATTCATCCCTTTGTATAAAAAAAAGCGGTGTTCCAAATGAAGGAGAAAACTTATATAAAAATAAGCTTACCAATAATAATCTTTTATCCAGAAAAAGTTTTTTTAACTCCGGAATTAATGATGGTTTCTTAAAACCGATATTGTTTGTTAACTTTTGTTCTTTATAAAAACAATTATTGATTATTACTAATAAATAAAACGGGATTAAGCAAAGAAATGCTGCTTGGTATCCCCACCTTTGAGCAATATAACCTCCGCCGATGCCGGTGATAAGCCCAGAAATAGAAATAGACATCCATTGTACGCTCTGAATCTTTCCTGTAATGCCGTACTTTTTACCTTCTACACACATAATCCCATCAACACTCACATCGCGAAAAGCTGCATTGGTGGAATTAAATAATAAAAGACCAATTAGTAAAAAAATTGACAATATTGCAAAACCCAAAATTAATGCAGTTATAATACTTAATAGTGCCGCAAGAAAAATCCAGATTCTTTTGGTAAAAAAATTATCTATCAAATAACCGATAATGGGTTTGATGAGCCAAGCAAAAGTGATAATACTAGTTAAAACCATTATTTTTTCTGGAGAGAAATTAAGAGTTTCTTTTAGATAATAAAATAGACTCTGACTGGGTAGGCCTTCTATGCCTTGGGTAAAATAAACACTACTACTTAAGGCAAAAATCCAAAATAGCTTACTGTTTTTTTTATTGGGAAGGTTGTTGATTAGTTTCTCCTGTGGTTTTTCCTTGCACAGGCGAAGTTGTCTGGGGTGCACTTGGACTAGATACTATACCTGTTCTTTCCATCAAAGATTTACTACGCTGCACGGATAAAAAAGTAAGCCCTAGACAGGTAATTATAAATAAGGTCGCTAAAATTGCCGTAGTTCTCGTTAAAAAAGCATTTGTTTTTGTGCCAAAAAGAGACTCTATCCCAGAAATGCTTTCTAATAAACCGCCACCCCGGCCTTGCTGGATAAGGATAACGGTTATTAATAAGAGAGATACAATCATATGAATAACTATAACAAACGTATACATTATTTTACTCCTATACTATTTTTTACAATTTGAAAAAATGAATTTGCATCTAGGCTCGCCCCACCCACCAATGCACCATCAATATCGGACTGCATTAATAATTCTTTGGTATTTTCTGGCTTCACTGAACCACCATACTGAATTCTTATTTTAGAGGCCACATCTTGGTCATAAAGTTTAACCAGTAGGCTACGTATATATTTATGCACTTCTTGAGCCTGTGCTGAAGTTGCAGTTTTTCCAGTTCCAATTGCCCAGACTGGCTCATAAGCAATTATAATTCTTTCTGCATCTTCTTTGGGGATTCCGTTCAAACCCTCTTCTACATGTGACTTAACAATATCGAAAGTAATCCCTTTTTCTCTTTCTTCTAATTTTTCACCCACGCACATAATTGGAATTAAACCACTTTCGAGTGCTGCCTTTACTTTCTTATTTACAGTTTGGTTTGTCTCGTTAAAATAAATTCTTCTTTCGGAATGCCCGATAATTACATAGAGAGCGCCTGTATCTTTAATCATATAACCAGAAACTTCTCCGGTAAATGCCCCCTGTTTCTCCCAATACATATCCTGAGCGCCTAATTTTATGTTTGAATTTGTAACTACATCACTTACTTCGCTAAGGCTTGTATAAACTGGACAAATGACAATATCAATACTATCAATTTCATTAAGCAAGCGTTTTAAATTATTGGCTAACTCAATTGCTTCACCAATAGTTTTATGCATCTTCCAATTTCCGGCAATAATTATCTTTCTCATATAATTAAATTAAAATCCGAATTTTCCAATGACGAATGTCGAATGAATGACTAATTACTCAATATCTCAATATTTTATTTATTTGTCATTCTGGTTTCGTCATTAGTCATTAGTTTAGGGTTTCGGATTTCGACATTCGGATTTCTGATTCAAAATCCTATTTTTTATTCATCAAAGCCTCTATTCCAGGCAATTTTTTCCCTTCTAAGAACTCCAGCGATGCACCACCGCCAGTTGAAATATGGCTCATTTTATCATCTAGGCCAAATTTACTAATTGCCGCGGCTGTATCTCCGCCGCCAATAATAGTAGTTGCCTTTAAAGTTGCAATAAAATTAGCTATTTCCTTAGTGCCTTTTACAAAATTATCCATTTCAAAAACGCCCAATGGACCATTCCAAACAATAGTCTTCGCATCCTTTAGCGCATTTTTAAATAATTCAATTGTCTTTGGCCCAATATCTAAACCCATAAACCCGTCGGGAATGTTTTCGCCTACAATTTGGGTTTTAACGTTAGCGTCTAATTTTTCTGCCACCACATTATCAATCGGTAAAACAATTTGCACCTTTTTAGAAGTTGCTTTGATTAAAATATCGCGCGCTACTTGTTCTTTATCTTTTTCTAATTTTGAGTTACCAATTTGTTTTCCTTGTACTTTTAAAAATGTATAAGCCATCCCACCGCCAATAATGATTTTGTCTACTTTATTTAATAAATTTTCGATTACGGCTATTTTATCGGATACTTTTGCTCCACCCAAAATTGCTACAAATGGTTTTTGTGGATTTTCTAAAGTTTTACCTAAATATTCGATTTCTTTTTCTAATAAAAACCCAGCAACCGAAGATAAATAATGGGTTACCCCTTCAGTTGAGGCATGTGCCCTGTGCGCTGTACCAAAGGCATCATTTACAAAAATTTCACCTAGGCTTGCTAATTCTTTAGCAAAAGCTGGATCGTTTTTTTCTTCTTCGGCATGAAATCTTAAGTTTTCCAGTAAAATACAATCACCAGGCTTAGCACTAGAAACAACATCTTTTACTTCTTTTCCTATGCAATCTTTGGTAGTAATAACCTTCTTACCTAATAATTTAGTTAGCGCTTCTGCTACAGGAGTTAAGCGCATTTTTTCCACTACCTTTCCATCGGGCCTGCCTAAATGACTCATTAAAATTACAATTGCGCCCTTATCGAGTGCATATTTTATCGTAGGAAGTGCCGCTGTAATCCGAGTATCATCAGTTATATTTAAATTTTGGTCTAAAGGCACATTAAAATCTACGCGCATCAAAACTTTTTTATTTTTGATATCAATATCTTTTATACTCATTTTATTCATAATTCTATTCCCCTAATTATCTTGAAATTTAAAAAATATCTAGAAAGTAGAATTATACCACGCCAGAGTGTATTGTCAATATTTTAAGGGTTTTTAGGACTCTCTTTGGAATGGTGTTTAATTACTTTTCCCTCAACCATATAAACTACATTTTCGGCTATATTGGTAACGTGATCACAAATCCGCTCTAAATAACGCGCAATCAATAATAAAGGTACAGCTTGGGGAGTAATACTTGCATCGTGGACCATATAATCATTAATCAATTCGTCCTGTATAAGATTACGCAGTTCATCTGCTTCGCAGTCAGAAACAATAACTTTTTTAGCCAAGGCTACATCTTTTTTGACAAAGGCATCAATTGCACTACGCACCATGTTTTGAGCAACAACGGATAATTTGGGTATATCTATAAGTGGTTTAAGTAGCGGCTTATCCACTAATTCTATAACCCATTGACATATATCTACAGCTATATCTGTGATGCGCTCAAGCTCTGCATTTATCTTCATGCCCGTAGTAATAAATCTTAAATCTCC
>JBFMBJ010000096.1:0-4977 GCA_040755235.1 Candidatus Omnitrophota bacterium | reverse complement strand
TTTTAGCGGCAGATTTTTCTAAGTTAGGAGTTGAGCTTAAAAAAGTTGAAAGCGTGGGTGCGGATTTAGTACATATTGATATTATGGACGCCCACTTTGTTCCTAATTTAACTATCGGGCCAGCTGTGGTGGGTAGTTTGAATAAGGTATCAAATATATTTTTTGATGTACACTTGATGATTGAAAAACCGTTAGATTATACTAGTAGATTTATTGATAATGGTGCAGACTTAATTAGTTTTCATATTGAGACTTGCAGTAATAGTTATACAAAAAAAGTAATTAGACAAGTCAGAATTAGAAATAAAAAAGTAGCCATCGCCTTAAATCCAGCTACATCTTTAGAAAAAGTAAAACCGTACTTAGAAGACTTAGACATGGTTTTATTGATGACAGTAAACCCAGGATTCGGCGGACAGGCTTTTATTAAGGGAGTTTTACCGAAAATAAAAAAATTGCGTAAAATTTTTGCAAAAGATATCCAGATCGACGGTGGTATAAATGATAAAACTGCTAAATTAGTTGTTGAAGCTGGAGCAAATGTACTTGTAGCTGGCACTTATATTTTTAAATCAAATAATTACAGAGATGCGATAAGGAGGTTAAGGAATGTGTGAGGAGCAAGTAAAAATTAAATTTGGCACAGATGGTTGGCGCGCAGTTATTTCAGATGACTTTACCTTTAAAAATGTACGCTTGGTTTCACAGGCTATCAGTGAATATATTAAAACAAAAGTTAAAAAGCAAGCGCAAGTTGCTGTAGGATTTGATACTAGGTTTCTCTCAAGAGAATACGCGCATTTGGTAGCAGAAGTCTTATCGGGTAATAACATCCGCGTTTTTCTTTCAAATAGAACCGTTCCAACGCCAGCTTTAAGTTTTACTGTAAAGAATAGAAATTTAGATTATGGCGTAATGATTACCGCAAGCCACAATCCAGCGCGTTACAATGGTATCAAAATAAAATTAAATACAGGCGGGGCCGCTGGTAAAGATGTTACAGATGAGGTTGAAAAAATATTGGAAGTTGGAGTTAACCCGTGTAGCCAAAACCCAGAATTAATAACTATGGATGATTTTACTCAAGACTATGTAAAATTTTTACGTTCTTATATAAATTTAAAAGTTTTAAAAAATGCAAAAGTTAAAGCATTGATGGATGTGATGTATGGCGCAGGAAATGGTTTTATTGCCGAGGTCTTAAAAGGAACGAGTATAAAATTAGAATTTATGCGCAGTTCCATTAATCCTTCTTTTGATGGCAAGAACCCTGAACCCATAGAATCAAATTTAGGCAATTTGATTAAAGAAACAAAAGCTAGACGTTTTGATATAGGACTAGCTTTAGATGGAGATGGTGATAGGGTGGGAGCAAGCAGTCCAAAAGGAAGCTTTATTCATCCACAGTTAATTTTACCGCTTTTGGTTTATCATTTAGTAGAAGATCGTAAATGGTCTGGCGGAATTGTGAAAACAATTGCAGGGTCTGTCTTAATCGATAAAGTCGCTAAAAAATTTAATTTACCAGTTTATGAAACTCCAGTTGGTTTTAAATACATTTCTAATTTAATGGAGACAAAAGATATTTTAATCGGCGGTGAAGAGGCAGGGGGCATTGGTTTTAAAGGATATATTCCAGAAAGAGATGGCACAGTAGCAAGTCTTTTATTATTAGAGATGATTGCTTATCGCAAGAAATCAATCGCAAAAATTATTCAAGATGTGGTAAAAGAATTCGGGCAATATTTTTATGTCAGGGCCGACTTACATTTAAAAAGTGCAAATAAAGAAAGTGTCGAAAAATTAAGAACGCTAAAGTCGATTTTAAATAAAAAAGTTATTGAAATAAAAGATTACGACGGCATAAAGGCAATTTGCGATGATGAAAGTTGGTTAATGTTGCGCGCTTCAGGTACAGAGCCGTTAGTACGTGTTTATGCCGAAAGCTCCACGCTTAAAAAAGCAAAAGAATTACTCGAATTCGGTAAAAAACTCGTTCTTTAAAATGATAGCAACTATAGTTTATTTTATTTTACGTTATTTAGCTTTAATTTTAAGCAAAATATTTTTTCAGTTAGAAATATACGGTAAAAAAAATATACCAAAAAAAGGTGGTTTTATTTTAGCTAGCAATCATGGAAGTTTCCTAGACCCCATAATTTTAGCAGCAGCTTGTTTTAGAAGATTGAATTTTATGGCAAAAGAAGAACTTTTTAAAAATAGATTTTTTGCTTGGTTAATTAGAAATGCGGGAGCATTCCCTTTAGTTAGAAATTATGGTGATTCTCGTGCGATTAAAGAAGGTATTAGGCGTTTAAGAAAAGGAAATGCTTTATTACTTTTTCCAGAAGGAACGCGTTCTTGCGATGGCTCGATTAAAAAACCATTATCTGGGGTAGGGTTTTTGGCACAAAAAGCCCACATTCCAATTATTCCAACATACGTTTTTGGAACGAATCATGCTTGGTCTAAAGGAGCAAAATTTGTTCGGTCTTGCAAGATAAAAGTTTATTTTGGTAAGCCAATTTTTTCGCAAGGCGAGCAAACATACGACGAAATAGCTGCGTATGTGATGCAACAAATAAAACATCTTCATGCAACAAATACATGATATAAAGCCTGTAATTTTTATCATTGACAAGAAACTCCATTTAAGAGATAATCTACATATTTTCCTATACATTTATATTGTTTATAAAAAGTTACACAAAATCCTTTTTGTAAAGGGGGTGTTTTTAGTTTAAAAGTTTAAGATTAAAAGTCTAGCAGTCGAAAGTTAAATAAAAAACAATAAATTTCTGCCATAAAGATTGGCGAATCCGCCTCTGGCGAAAAAATAAAATTTATTATTAGGAGAAGAAGCAAAAATGAAAGAAACTACAAAAGAAAATCAGAATACATTAAAAGATTTATATGAAAAAAGTTTTAATCCGCTTCAGGACGGACAAATTACTAAAGGTAAGATTGTTTCTATTGGGCCAAAAGAAGTTTTAATAGACGTAAACTACAAGTCTGAAGGAATAATTTCAGTTGCTGAATTTTTTCCCGACGAATTAGTCCTTGGTAAAGAAGTTGAGGTGTTGGTAGAATCTTTGGAAGATGATCACGGGATGATTATTCTATCTCATGAAAAAGCCCGTCGCCTGCAAGGTTGGGATAGAATAATTAGAAATAGTAAAGAAGGAGATTTTGTTGACGGAAGAATCACCAAAAAAGTTAAAGGCGGATTTTTGGTCAACGTTTTTGGTATAGAGGGATTTTTACCTTTATCCTTATCTATGTTTAAAAATCTAACGGATCGAGAAATATTAGATAAAAGTTTTAAATTTAAGTTAATAAAATTAAATCATTTAAGACATAGTATTATTCTTTCGCGCAAAGAAGCGATGCAGAAAGAAAGAGAAGAAACTAAAGAAAAGGTTTGGCAAAATTTAAAAATTGGCGGTATTTATACAGGTACCGTAAAAAGTATTACTGATTTTGGCGCATTTATCGATTTGGGTGGCGTGGATGGACTCTTACATATTACAGATATGAGTTGGTCTAGAATTAGCCATCCTTCAGAAATTGTTGCCGTAGGAGATAAGATTGAGGTGATGATTCTGAATATCGACAAAGAACAGGCAAAGGTTTCTTTAGGGCTCAAGCAGAGATTTGCTGATCCTTGGGCAGATGTGGAAGAAAAATTTCCTGCTGGAACCAAAGTCAAAGGAAAGGTGGTAAATATTTTGCCGTATGGTGTTTTTATAGAATTAGAAAAAGGAATTGAAGGATTAGTGCATATCTCCGAAATTTCTTGGGCAAAAAGAATTACTAACTTGCAGGATATCTTTGCCATAGGCGATACAGTGGAAGCGCAAATCTTAAATATCGATAAAGATACGCGTAGATTATCTTTGAGTATAAAACAACTTGAGGCAAATCCCTGGGTTGGCGTAGAAGAAAAATTTAAAAATGGTGCAATTGTCTCAGGTAGAATTTGTGGCTTTACGGATTACGGAGCCTTCGTAGAATTGGATCAGAATTTAGAAGGCATGATTCATGTTTCCGATTTACATTGGACAAAAAGAATTGCTCATCCCCAAGAAGTTTTAAAGAAGGGGCAAAAAATTGACATCATGGTTTTAGCAGTTGACGGAAAATCAAGACGTATTTCTTTGGGTCTAAAACAGCTGGAACCAAATCCTTGGATAGAAATCGCCAAACTTTATCCAGTTGATTCGCTATTAGATGCAGAGGTTATAAACATTACTGATTTTGGAGTATTTGTAAAATTAACAGATGTTTTGGAAGGACTGATCTATAGTTCAGAAATAGATAAAGACCAGATGCAGAAATTAAAAGCAGGCGATAAGATTAAAGTAAAAATTATTAAAATTGATGTAGAGCAGGCAAAAATAGGGCTAACTGCTAAAATCTAAATGGATCAGATTATTCAAAAAATAAAAAGAGGCACAGTTGAGGTTATTTCCCAAGCTGAGTTATTAAATAAGCTTAAGAAAAATAAACCTCTTAAAATTAAAGCCGGATTTGACCCAACTGCTCCGGATTTGCATTTGGGTCACACCGTGCTTTTAAATAAGTTACGTCAATTTCAGGATTTAGGTCATATTGTTTATTTTTTAATTGGAGATTTTACCGCACGTATCGGAGATCCCACGGGACAAGTAAAAGCGCGTCCTTTAATGAGTGAAAAAGAAATACAAGATAATACCAAAACCTACAAAAAACAGGTTTTTAAAATTCTTGATCCCAAAAAAACAAAAATTGTTTTTAATAATTCTTGGTATGAAAAAATGCGCTTAAGTGAAGTTTATAATATTATCTCAAAACATACGGTTCAGCGCTTAATCGAAAGAGATGACTTTACAATTCGCAAAAATTCTGGCAAGCCAATTTTTATGTCTGAATTTATTTATCCAATTTTACAGGGGTATGATTCCGTCGAGTTAAAAGCAGATGTAGAAATCGGCGGGA
>JBFMBJ010000095.1:0-5027 GCA_040755235.1 Candidatus Omnitrophota bacterium | reverse complement strand
GATTAATTATATGGATAGAGAACTTTATAAATCAGTTATTGAGGCATTGATTTTTACTAGCGATAAGCCGATTAATCTTGAGCAAATTAAAAATGTTTTGGAGGATATCGATTCGGCAGAAATCAGATCTTTAATAGAAGAATTAAAAAGCGACTTCGAAACTAATAAAAGAGGCCTACGGATTACAGAAGTAGCTGGCGGATTTCAGATGATTACCGCCCCTGATTTAGTAAGTTATCTTAAAAAATATTATAAACAACGCCAAAGTGAAAAATTAACTAGTCCCTCTTTAGAGACGCTTGCGATTATTGCCTATAAACAGCCAGTGACGCGTCTAGAGATTGAGTCTATTCGCGGGGTAAATGTTGATGGCGTTATAAAAAATTTAACTGAAAAGAATCTCATTCGTATCGCAGGAAGAAAAGATATTATTGGCCGTCCCTTTGTTTATGGAACAACGAGGCAATTTTTAGAATATTTTGGCCTGAAGTCTTTAGAAGAATTACCAAAAATGGAAGAATTCGCTCATTTGGTTGCAAAAGAAACTCAAGAATCTTCGGCTACGCCGGGGGTTATAGAGCAATCGGGAGAACAAGCAAAGAATATAATTCAAAATTTAACTACCAAAGAGTCTTAAGAAACAGGGTTTCTCGATAAAGCTTGAAGGAGATTAAAATGGACCTAGATAAGTTACGCAAACATATTGATTTAGTCGACGAAAAAATTGTAGATTTATTAAACAAAAGAGCAAAATTTATTGTTGATGTAGGCAATATCAAGAAAAAATTAGGCAAAGATATTTATTCTCCAGATAGAGAATATAAAATCTTTAAGAAATTAGCACAGGTTAGCAAAGGCCCTTTAACAAAAGAGGGGATGGAGGCAATTTATAGAGAGATTATGTCTTCGTCTCGCGTCTTAGAAAAACCGCTAAGCATTGCTTATCTCGGCCCAGAGGCTACGTTTTCGCATATAGCTGCACTAAGAAAATTTGGTTCTCAAGCAAAATATCTCGCTTGTAATACCATCTCTGAAGTATTTTTAGAAGTAGAAAAACTAGATGCGGATTATGGGGTGGTGCCAATTGAAAACTCTATTGAAGGAGCAATTAGTCATACTTTGGATATGTTTGTTGATTCTGACTTAAAAATATGCGCAGAAATACTCTTAGATATCTCACATAATTTATTAGCGAATTGCCCTAAAAATAAAATAAAGCGAATCTATTCAAATCCGCAGGTTTTTGGCCAGTGCCGTCTATGGTTACAGAGAAATTTGCCTCAAGTAGAATTAGTGGAGGTTTCCAGTACCACACGTGCAGCAGAGATCGCAAGCAAACAACATGACTCTAGCGCTATAGCTTCACTCTTAGCAGCTAAGCTTTATAAATTAAGAGTTATTGCAAAAGATATTGAAGATAGCCCGCATAATATTACAAGATTTCTTGTGATTGGAAAAAATGAAGTTGCACCAACAGGCGAAGATAAAACATCGGTTTTATTTTCCATTAAAGATCGGGTAGGTGCACTTCATGATATGTTGATACCATTTAAAAAATATAAAATAAATCTAACCAAAATAGAATCTCGGCCATCAAAAAAGAAGGCTTGGGATTATTATTTCTTTGTTGATTTAGCAGGGCATTATAAAGAGAAAAAAATATCAAATGCCCTAAAAGAATTAGAATTAAAATGTACATTTCTAAAAGTTCTAGGATCTTATCCAGTAGCAGAATAAAATTTATGAATTTAGTAAAAGAGAATATATTGAAAATAAAACCTTATCAGCCAGGAAAACCAATAGAAGAAGTTCAAAGGGAGTTAGGTTTAAAAAAAATCATAAAACTTGCTTCTAATGAAAATCCTCTTGGTCCATGCCCCAAGGCCGTGAGGGCAATCAAGGATAATTTGAATAGTTTAAACCGTTATCCCGACGGAAATTGTTTTTACTTAAAAAGAAAAGTTGCAAAGTCTTTAAAAATAAATTCAAATAATATTATTTTTGGTAATGGGTCAGATGAGATTATAGATATTATTATTAAAACATTTTTAAAAAAAGATGAGCTTGTCATTACAAGTAGAGTTACATTTTTAGAATATAAGATTGTTACTTTAGTTAATGCAGGAAAAATTATAGAAGTTCCTTTAAGAAATTTTAGCTATGATTTAGATGCGATAAGGAAAAAAATTACTAATAAAACAAAGCTCATTTTTATTGCTAATCCCAATAATCCCACAGGTAGATATGTTAATAAAAAAATATTAGAAGATTTTTTAAAAAACATTCCGAGGAATGTCATTGTTGTTTTAGACGAAGCTTATTTAGAATTTGTAGACGTAAAAGATTTTCCTAATGGCCTAAATTACCTAAATAAATACAATGTTATTGTAATGCGGACTTTTTCTAAAGCCTACGGGCTTTCTGGGCTTCGCTTGGGATATGCCATAGCAAGGCCAGATTTAGTAAAAAATATGGAAAAAGCACGCCAACCCTTTAATATAAATTATTTAGCACAAATCGCAGGAAGTGCATGTTTTAATGATAAAGTTTTTCTTAATAAAACAAAAAAAATAATTTTAGAAGGAAAGATTTTTTTATATAAAAATTTTAAAAAAATAGGAATAAAATATATTCCTTCGGTAGCTAATTTTATTTTGATTAATATAAAAGAAGACGGCCTAATATTTTTTGAAAAGATGCTTAAATATGGAATAATCGTAAGAGATATGAAGCAATACGGTCTTAATAATTATATTCGTGTAACTATCGGGACAAATAGAGAAAATAAAAAATTTATAGAAGTATTAAAGAAAATGTTAAAAAGATAACAGAGTACAGAAAACAGAGAACAAAATACTTTCCATAATCTGTTCTCCGTAATCTGTAATCTAACCGAACGAAGTGAGGATAAAATGATTATTGTCTTAAAAAAAGATGCCACAGAGAAACAAATAAATCATATTGTAAAGCGCGTTGAAAAGTTAGGTTTAAAGCCAATGGTATCTAAAGGTACAGAGCGCACAATAATTGGGGTAATTGGGCCAGAAGATACCTTGCGCATTGTCCCACTTGAGGTTTTTCCAGGTGTAGAAAATGTTATGCCGGTTTTAGCACCTTATAAGCTAGTTTCGCGCGAATTTAAAAAACAAGATTCAGTAATCGATTTAGGCAAGGGTGTTTCTATTGGTAGTAAACAGATTGTAGTGATGGCCGGGCCTTGTGCTATTGAAAATTACGATACTTTATATGAAATTGCTAAAGAAATTAAAAAAGCAGGCTCGAAAATTTTACGCGGTGGTGCTTATAAACCACGTACTTCACCTTATAGTTTTCAAGGGTTGGGCGAAGAAGGATTAAAATACTTATTCGAAGTTGGAGAAAAATTAAATTTAGTCACTGTCACAGAAGTAATGGATACCCGCGATGTAGAATTAGTTATCCGTTACGCTGATGTTTTACAGATCGGTGCAAGAAATATGCAGAATTTTAATCTTTTAAAAGAAGTGGGTATGACCAAGAAACCCGTTGTTTTAAAAAGAGGGCTTTCTAATACTATTAAAGAATGGCTGATGTCTGCAGAATATATTTTAGCTGGAGGAAATTTTAACGTAATTTTGTGTGAGCGAGGGATCCGGACTTTTGAAGATTTTACTAGAAATACCCTTGACATAACCGCCATCCCGGCAGTAAAACAACTTTCACATCTTCCTGTGATTGTTGACCCTAGTCATGCCGCAGGCAAATGGGGTCTAGTTGGCCCATTATCTAAGGCAGCTATTGCCGCAGGTTCCGATGGCCTATTAATCGAGGTACATACAAAACCAGAAGAAGCATTATCTGATGGAGCACAATCGCTTTTACCAGAAAGATTTTCTGATTTGATGAAAGAATTAAAATCTTTATCAAAAGCAATGGGAAGAGAATTATGAAATTTAAAAAAATTGCCATAGTTGGTATAGGCCTAGTTGGTGGGTCTTTGGGTCTATCTATAAAAAGAAAAAAACTTGCCCAAAAAGTTATTGGAATAGTTCACCACAAAAAAACAATCAAAGAGGCGCTAAATTTAAAAGCCGTTGATAAAGCAACTCTTAATTTAAAAGATATTAAAGATGCAGATTTAATAATCTTGGCTACACCCGTCAATATTATTTTAAGACAATTACCGTTAATTCTTAATTATGCAAAAGAAAATACTTTGATAATTGATGTAGGTAGTACTAAAAATAAAATTATTAAGTTAGCAGAAAAATTAATGCCTAGTAATAAAAAAATAGATTTTATTGGAACACACCCTTTGGCAGGTTCTGAGAAAAAAGGACTCTATTTTGCAAAAATAGATTTATTCAAGAACTCGCTTTGTATTTTAGTACCCACCAAATTTACAAAAAAAGAAAATCTAGAAAAAATAAAAACATTTTGGCGCGCTCTTGGCGCAGATACAAAAACTATAAATGCTAAAAAACACGACGAGATTTTGTCTTTTACCAGTCACCTGCCGCATTTGGTAAGTTTCGCTCTCATGGATAGCATGCCGGCTAAATATTTAAATTTTTCCGCTTCTGGTCTAAAAGATACAACGCGTTTATCTTCTTCAGATGCTCTTGTTTGGCAAGATATATTTTTTAGCAATAAAGAAAACTTAATTAAAGCCATAGCTAATTTCGAAAAATCTTTAAAAGAACTTAAGAATAAAATTTCTGCATCGGATAAAACCCTCCTTAATAAACTAAAATCTATTAAAAGGAAAAAAGAGTCAATTTTATGATAGTAATAGCTATTGATGGCCCGGCAGGTGCAGGTAAAAGTACAATTGCAAGGCTTTTAGCTAAGAAATTAAATTTCTTATATCTTGATACAGGGGCAATGTATCGAGCTTTAACGCTAAAAGTAATGCAAGAAAAACTTAATCCTTTAGAACAAGATAAAGTTATAGAAATTGCTAAAGCAATATCCCTTGATTTAAAGAATAATCCAGATGGCTCAATCCAAGTTTTCTTAAATGGTCAAGATGTGAGTTGTGAAATTAG
>JBFMBJ010000094.1:0-5041 GCA_040755235.1 Candidatus Omnitrophota bacterium | reverse complement strand
TACCTGTTTCTTTTTCCCCATTAATTAAAGCCCAGTTTATGGGTGCAGCACCTCTATATTTTGGTAAAAGTGAAGCATGTAAATTAATGCTAAAAATTTTTGGTATTGAGATGATGTTTTTAGTTAAAATTTTACCGTAAGATATAACAATAAATAAATCCGCTTCTTGTTTCTTTAAAAAATTAATGGCTTCTTCTGTATCCAAATCTTGGGGTTGAAAAACAGAAATCTTAAATTTGGAAGCCAAGAGCTTTATTTTCGACGGTTCTAGTTTTAGATGGCGTCCGTGCGGACGATCTGGCTGGGTAACAATAGTACATATATCAAATTTATTTTTTATCAACTCTTCTAAGCTTCTGTAGGCAAAATCTGAACTTCCAAAGAAAACTATTCTCATTTTATATTCATAATTTATCCACCACAAAACTTTGACGGATTAAATTCCGACAAACGGCTTATGGAGTTAAAACGACATAAGTCGTGTCATCATTTAAAAAGGATCTACATCTACATTAACAATTATTCCAGAATGATTAAATTCTTGCAATTCTTTTTTTAAGAAGACATTAAGATTAGAAGGATTACTTGTTTTTAATAGTATTTCATATCTATAATTCCCTCTTAATTTATAAAGATTTGCTTTGTTTACAGATAAAACTTCTATATCTTGTATATTTATTTTATTTAACTCTTCATAAAAACTAAAAGTCCTGTTTTTTACATTTTCTTCATTTTTAGAACGTAAGTTTATAGTTGCAAAATGACTAAATGGAGGAAAATCTAGCTCTTTTCTTTCATTGAGTTCCTTTGTATAAAATCTTTTCATATTTTTTTTCTTTAAAATATCTAAAAGATAATTTTGAGTATACGATTGAATTACAAATAAATTAGGATTCAAATTCAATAATTGCGAAATTACAAAAAAAGCTTTTTCTGCCGCACGAAAATCTATGCGATTAAAAAATGTATCTAGTGCAACTATGCCTACAAGACCAATTTTATCTTTGAAATCGAAGTCTTCCAGGCTTATTGGTTTTGTAAAAAGGAATATTTGTCCATTATCAAAATCTATATTTATTTTTTTATCAATTTTTATAATTTTAGCTGCGGGGAACATATGGTATAAGCTACTTTCTAGCTTTTCTATGCCTTGACCAAGATATTTAATATAAGATTTATTACACTCTGGACAAATTTCTAAAAGATCTGTTTTATAATTACAGAAACGGCATAACAACTTTTTTTGATCATAATGATAAACCAAGGAACTGGAACAACGTGGACAGCTGATAACAAAACCGCAGTTCCTACAACGTAGTTGCGTTGCGAATCCCTGACGGTTTAAAAAAAGAACTACTTTTTTTCCATTACGCATAACCTTTCTAATCTCATTTTCTAAATATAAGGAAATTAATGTTTTTTTCCGATGATTGATTAATTCCTGAACCATATCAATAATTCTTATATCTGCAAGTGTATTTTTTTTAAAAAATTTCAATTTATATTTCTTATTTATAGCTTGATAATACGAATCTAATGACGGGCTAACACTAGATATGATTAATTGGATATTTTCTATTTTTGCGCGCATAAGACTAGCAATTCTTGCATGATAAAAAGGACTCTGATCTTGTTTGTATGAACGGTTCTCTTCTTTATCTATAATTATAAGACCTAGATTTAAAGTTGGTGCAAAAATAGCTGAACGGGTACCTATGATTAAATTGCCAGAAGAATTTCTAATTTTAACCCAAGCTTCTTCGCTTTGTTTTTGGCTTTGCGTACGATAAAGACAAATTATGCGATCTTTAAATTTAGCCTCAAAATTTTTACTTATCTTTAAAACATCTTGTACTTCTGGTAATAAAAAAATGATGTCTTGTTTTTCTTTAATACAACGATTTATCTTATCGTAATAAATTGGCCTACCTTTACTTCCATCTTGATCATAAATTAATAAAGGAAACTGTTTTTTTGTTTTTTTAACCGGCTTTAAATTTGATGCTTTTATATCTATTCTTTTGCCATTTTTTAAAAATAAAGGTAATGCTGCTTCAATCATCTCAGACCAAAAACAACAATAATATTGACTTAAGACCTTGGTAAGTTTAAGCAGAGTATCATCTAAAATCGGATTTTTATCAATGAGCTCTAAGATGGGTTTAGTTTTTTTTATTTTTGAATCACAAGATAATCCTACTATATAACCAATTAATCTACGATTAGCAAAATCTATTCTAACGCGCGAACCAATTTTTATATTTTCTCTAAATTGATGGGGGATGGAGTAATCAAACGGCCCTTCGAGAGGCAGACCTACTAGTATTTGCGCAAACTTCATAAAATATATTCTCCAAAGCTTCTGGTCTATTGATAATTTTAATCTTTTCTTTTATTTCATTTAATTCTCTGGAATCTTTTTTTAATCTAATCACAATTTTTATTAAATCGTCTAAATTACAAGGAATTAAACCTACTCCATAATTTGTTAATAAATGCGCATTAAATTCCTCCTGGCCAGGAATAATCGAAATAAAAATCATAGGAAGCTCTTTAGCTAAGCTTTCAGCAATAGTTAGTCCTCCTGCTTTTGTAATAATCAAATCTGATGCCGACATCAATTCGTCAACGTTATCCACAAATCCAAACATTTTTGCTTTATTATAATTTTTATTTTTTAATCTAGAAAACAAACTTTTGTTTCTGCCGCACACAACAATTGATTGAATGTCATTTTTAGAAAGCAATTTTACAATTTTCTCTATTGGGCCGATGCCAATAACACCCGTAACAATTAAAACAGTAAATGTATCTAGTTCTAACCCCAGATTCTGTCGCATATTTTTTCTATCTTGTCTTATAGAAAATTTCATATCGCACGGAATCCCTAATACCTTTATTTTATCTTCTGGTATTTGTTTTTTCATAAGGGCATTTTTTGTATAATCTGTTGCTACGATATATTTATCTACAGCCCGAGATGCCCAAAATGAATGAACATCAAAATCTGTAACCACTGATACCACTTTACAATTAATTTTATTTTTCCGCTTAAGATAAACCAATAATTCATTTAATAAAAAATGCGTACTAATTATTGTATCTGGATTTTCTTGATCTAAATATTTTAAAAATGAAAAAATGCTAAAATAGCCCAGAATAGATGACATGCGATTGATTAAAGGTTTTAATAAACGGCTGTCTGTAATCCGGTATAGAATATTCCAAAGAGTTGGTAGGTAAGTAACTAAAAAGAAATATCCTTCTTCATAAAAAAATTTATAAAGAAATGGTGTGTAGTCTAAGATATCTGCTATATCAACAGAAACTTGTTTTTGTTCACGTCTAATATAATTATAAATCGCCTCTGCAGCTTTACGGTGCCCTGCCCCTGCTGATGCATAAACAACTAAAATTTTCATAATCTTATTTTTGATTTAAAATAAAGTTTACTGCTTCTAATAAATCTTTAAATATATAATCTGGCTGAATGATCCAGCTATCCTTATTATCTATGTTTTCCCTTCCAGAGAGAACTAAAATTGATTTACAGCCAGAATTTTTAGCTGTATGAACATCCCTAATATCGTCACCGATTAAAAAAATCTTATTTAAATCAACTTTTTCATTCAATAATTCTAGTGCCTGTTTAATTAATCCAATATTTGGTTTACGACAAAGACATTTTTCTTCCTCGCGATGAATACAATATAAAACTTCTTTAATTTTACCGCCTTCATTCGTAATTTCATTAAGCATGTTTTTTGTAATACGCTCTAATTCTTTTTTTGGATAAATACCTTTAGTAACCCCTGCTTGGTTAGAAATAATAAAAATTAGGTAGTCGGCATTGCTGAGTTTTCTTATCGCCTCCAAAGAACCTGGTATAAAAATAAAATTTTCCCAGCTGGTTACATAATTTCCGTCGCCCGGATAATTATTAATTACGCCATCCCTATCTAAGAAAATAATTTTTTGGCTTGGATTTTGGTTCATAAGATATTTTTCATCTGGCGGAATTTTGCATAGCTTACAATTTGATAGAGACTTGCAAAAATAGCTATCATAAAACCAGTAAAACCATCTTTGTAACTTTTTTTGCTTAAGAAAGTTCTCCAAAAGCGATCGTGCGTTCGCCAAAGCGCTCTACCCAAAGACATTTGTCTGTTGGTACGAAACCATTTTGTTGCTTCTTGAGTAGTCTGACGATTAAGTTTAGCTAAAAAATCCTCGAAATCGCGATAAGAAAAATGTAGCATATCGGATTTTAAATGTCCACACGGCCCTTCTAAAAATGCTCTCGGATGAACCTCGACTTCTTCGTATTTAAATTTATCTTTTTTAAAAAGCTTTAATTGCGCACTTGGATACCATCCGCCGTATTTTACCCAGTAACTGCCAATAAAATTACGACGCGGTATTGTATAAGCATCGAATTCTAATTTTTTATTTTCAAATAAACTAGATATCTCTTTTCTTAATTCTGGCAAAATTCGTTCATCTGCATCTAAACTTAAAACCCACTGATTTTTTGCTCTTTGATATGCCCAATTGCGATGCTCTCCTTCAATAACCATTTTCTTATTAAATATTTTATCTGTGTAAGTTTTAGCAATTTCGATAGTTTTATCAGAACTTTCGTCATCAACCACAATTATTTCGTCTGCCCAGCCATGAACACTCTCAAGGCAATCCTTAATATTTCTTTCTTCATTTTTAGTTAAAACCACAACCGATAATGGTATCATTTATTCTCTCTTTCTATTAATTCCCAATATTTTGCCCAGATAAAAATCCTGCGCGTTACCTGCATTAGGCACCAGACTAATCCGTGTATCCCATCTTTAAAACCTTGTTTTTTAAAATAAAGTTTAAAGAATAATTTCAAAGGTTTTATGGTTAAATTATATCTTATCTCTTTTTCACGAAGTATACCTTTTTCTTGTAAAATTTCTCTTGCTTCTAATGAACTATAAAAATTCTGCCTCTCAATAAATTGGGTTATGGATTTAAAAGGGTAATGTTCTATACTTGCGTTTAA
>JBFMBJ010000093.1:0-5074 GCA_040755235.1 Candidatus Omnitrophota bacterium | reverse complement strand
CAAGATAGTTTTATTTAAATTTATAGATTTAAGATCTATATGGTTTAATTTTAAATAAGGAATCAATGGATCGTAATACGCTACATTAATTTTATTTTTTTGTAAGATTTCAATAATGTCTAATGCTGGTGACTTGCGTAAGTCTTTAACATCTTTTTTGTAGGTCACGCCTATAATTAAAATTTTCGATTTATTTATTTTTTTATTTTTGTCTTCCAAAATTTTTTCTATCCTATCCACAATATAATTCGGCATATTAGAAATAACTTCACTTGCAAGCTTTATAAAACGGGATTTGAATCCGTGTAATTTTGCCTTCCAATATAAATATAAAGGATCTTTTGGTATACAATGTCCTCCAACACCCGGGCCTGGATAAAAAGGCATAAAACCAAAAGGCTTGGTTTTTGCAGCTTCAATTACCTCCCAGATATCGAACTTCATTTCATGTGCCATCATCGCCATTTCATCTATAAGACCGATATTTACAATTCGAAAAGTATTTTCTAATAACTTTGCTGTTTCAGCTACTTCACTCGAGGATACAAGGACTACCCTGTCGATAATGCTTTCATAAATTAATTTTCCCAAATAGCCCGCTTCTTTACTTATCCCTCCAACTATTTTAGTAATTTTATTCACTGGGAACTTAACGTTACCTGGATCGATCCGCTCTGGAGAAAAACAAAGATAAAAATCTTTTCCATGCTTGAGGCTACTTCTTTCTAAAATCGGTAAAATCACCTCTCTGGTGGTCCCTGGATAGGTTGTGCTTTCTAAAACTACAAGTGTGTTTCTTTTCATATTTCTTGCAACACAATTCACCGCATTCTTAATATAAGAAATATTAGGTTGATATCTCCTTTTTAATGGCGTAGGAACACAAATAAATATCACATCTGCTTCTTTTAATAAACTACAGTCGCTGGTTACGCTTAGTTTGTTGTTTTTTAGTACCTTTACTAATTCTTTTTTGGGAACATCGAGTATATAAGATTCTAGTCTTTTAATTCGCCCTACCCTATCTTTATCAACATCTATACCTAAAACTTTAAATCCGGCTTTAGCAAATTCTACTGCCAGAGGCAGGCCTACGTAACCCAAACCTATAACCGCAATTTTAACTTGTTTTTTAAGTATTTTTTCTTTCATAAAATTAAAATTTTTAGGATTGTGTTCTGGGAGAATTGTAACCGGTCTCAAAATTAAGCCCTACGTCTGGGAAAGCCTTTAATTTTAGTATAACCCAAATTGTTGTTTCATCATGATGTTTATGTCGGGTAGCATCGAAATATTCTTTAAATTTCTTTTTATTTAAAGTAACTTCCATAGTCCAACAGTGAAGATCCCGAACAATAGCATATTCTTGTTCTTGTAAATCGCCTGTTTCTGCTTCAAAACGCTCATACATTCTGAATTTCCAATTCTTTGTTGCAGTCCAAGATACCTGCCCTGTAATTAAACTTGACTGTTCTTTTTGATAACGATAACCACCGCCAAAGCTAAAATCTTTATGAGGGGCTATAACCATATCGAAGTTTGCTAATTCAGCTTGTCCTCTTTTAATTTCAATTACCTCATTTGTTATAGGAACGGTATTCAATTGTAGTTTTTGAACATTGATCGTAGCATCGGCATATAACCTCAACCAACTATAAGGGGCCATTTCTAAATCTAATACAACATCTCCAAATTGCGAATGGCTACCTTCAGGCTTTACAGAATAACTCGTATTTATAAGAAATCTTACCAAATCCCATGGAGCATCAGTTCTTTTTGTTTGCAATCTATTTTCTAATGATAAACCAACACCGTGATTGCGGGCGATATTATCTACTTCATCAAATTGTATTAATCTTGCAGAAGGAAACGTTGGCTCGTGATTGTATGATGTGCCAATGCTAGGTGTAATAATATGACGTAGCTTATTTATTTCGATGCCTAAAAATTTTGACTTCACATCAAAAACTCGATAAAACTTTGTTGATAAGCTAGCTCCTGTATAAAAAACAAATCTGTTTATGTCTTTATTAACATCTGCGCCTACTCTATCGGCGCTTCTTCGAAAATAAGTTTCTCGCGCGCCCACAAAAGGAGTAAATTCTAAGAAAAATATTTTCTGGGGCAAAGAAAATTGCTGATAAGTATCGAATCTTATATTATCGTATTTTAAATCAGTGGGCGAAGGAAATTTATGCGTGAGGTTAGAAACGCTAGATTGACTTTTATAATAAATTGGGCTTTGACCAATGCGCGAATTGAAAGTTTCTAATTTTAATTCTGGAAGCCTTTCTATTTCATTGTTAAAACGATTAACGCGTTTTTGCATTAATGCACTTAAAACCACATCGGTTGTTGTATGCGTTAATAAAATGTATGATCTTGGCTGCATATTTTTTTCGTATTCGCGATAAAAATAATCCTTTATAAAGTTCTTGTCTCTATACTTATCTATTTCACCAATAACAAGCGTTTTTTTATCAATCTGCCAACGATGCCTGCCTTGAATTCTGTACTTTTCCATCTCTTCCGGCAAAACCAAAGCTCCATTGCGGCCATCTCTTTCATTAATATAATAAAATCTTAAATTACCTTCTCCGAGTTGTTTGGTTTTATAATTTATATCTAAACCTGGAGCAAAACCCTTTCTATCGCGCCAATCAAGGCGTAATTTACCTTTAACATTTTCATTTAATTTATAACGCCAATAACTTAAAACATACATACCCCATTCACTGCTGTGGCCTGGCGTAATAGAAAATGATGGACGCCTGTCGTCCTTTTTTAGAGACTGGCTGAATTTAGGAATATAAAGTATTGGCATCTTTCCTACTAAAAACACCACATTTTTAGCGGTAACCCTATCGCCTGGGAATATCTGGATTTGTTTTGAACGAATGCGGTAATGCGGATCAGCTCTATCACAGCTTGTAATATACCCATTATCAACATCCAATTCATTCGGCCCCGCTTTTGTCATAGATTCAGCTTTGCCATAAAAAGGTAAGTAGATAAAATTTGCATCTACCAGCTTTCCAGTCTGGGTTTCGAAATTATAAACAATCTTTTCTGCAAAGATCGTTCCTTTAGCATCTTCTACCTTTACATGGCCTTCGGCAATACCTTCTTTTGTTTCAGTAAAAACTGTAATTTTATCACACTTGAGTTTTGTATTTTGGTAAATTACTTCAACATTTCCAGTAGCGCTTACCTTTTTATCTTCAGCTAAATATTCAACTACGTCTCCATTTATAATAATAGGTATTTTTTTATTATCCTCTGCCTGTATTTTAACAGTAAAAAATAAAAAAATAATTACGGTAATTAAAAATAAACGGACTTTAAAATTCATTTCCTTGGTATTTTTTCCCAATCTTTTAAAAATCTTTCTATGCCGATGTCTGTTAAAGGATGTTTTATCAATTGCTCCAAAACAATGAAAGGAACCGTAGCTATATCTGCACCAATTAAGCTTGCGTCTAAAACATGCAGGGGATTACGAATACTTGCTACAATAATTTCGGTTTTAAAATTATAGTTTTTATAAATTTCTTTTATCTGACGAATTAAATCCATACCTGTAGCGCCTACATCATCAAGTCTGCCAATAAAAGGAGAAATATATTCTGCCCCAGCCTTGGCAACAAATAAAGCCTGTGTTGGTGAAAAACAAAGCGTTACATTTGTCTTTATGCCTTCTTTTTTAAGAATTTTTACTGCCTTTAGGCCTTCTTTAACAAGGGGAACTTTTATGACAATATTTAGGGCAATTTTTGATAAGACTCTGGCTTCATCTACCATTGAATCTTTATCAAGACCAATTACCTCCGCACTTACTGGCCCTCGGAATAAACTGCATATTTCTGTCAACAATTCCCTTGCAGAGACTTTTTCTTTAGAAATAAGCGTAGGATTTGTGGTTACGCCATCAATAGCACCCCAACTTAGTGCTTCTTTTATCTCGTTTATATTAGCTGTATCTAGAAAGATTTTCATAGATTACGAAAATTTTGCCTTTCTGATTCCTAGTTAAACGTAAAGATTAATTTTAACGCAAAACCCTAGTTTTTGCAAGGATTTATTTATAAATTCCATAAACCTGAATCTGGTTTCTACCGCACTCTTTTGCCCTATATAATGCCCAATCAGCCTTATCCAATAGTTCCTGAAAAGTATTACCATCTTCAGGAAATCCTGACACCCCTATACTTAAGGTCACATTAAGAAAATCGTCATAGGTCTTGATAGATTTTAGGTATGCGGTCTTACGTATACGTTCGGCAACAAAACTAGCGGTTTCTTTTGTTGCTTTAGGTAAAATTACTGCGAATTCCTCTCCGCCAAAACGACTGACTAAATCTATTTGGCGTATGCTTGTCTTTAAAATTTGTGCAATTTCTTTTAAAATTATATCTCCCGTTAAATGCCCGTATCTATCGTTATAAGATTTAAAGTGATCTATATCAATCATCAAAAGAGAAAAATTTAATTTAAATTTCTTTGCTCTCTTAAATTCCTCTTCGAATCTTTCTAAAAAATACCTTCTATTGAATAATCCTGTAAGACTATCTGTAATGGCTAATTCCTGCAGGCGCTGATAAAGCCTTGCCCTTCTTAAAAAAAGCGTAAGCTGTCCAGTTAAAATAAATAATTTATCTTTATCTTCTTCCTTTAACCCATTAATACTAAAAGAATAAGACTTATCCTTTTCTACCCAAATTGGCATTGTAAAATAATCTCTATTTTTTATTTTATTATTGCCAGAATCCAATAATTGGCAGTCTTTAAAATCTAAATATCGCTTTATCTTTTCTTTAAAAACATCAAAAATCTCTTCCTCTTTTAGAAATAAGGTTATATCCTTGGTAATTTCGTAAAGAGTAGCGACTTGATCTATTTTTTCTGTAAGAAAAAAGTTTTTAGAACTTAAATCTTCTTTTTCCTTGATAAGAATTTGATAATTTTCTTTTAAGATATGGTTTTGATGAAGCAAGGAATCCTGGCGGTCTTTAAAATATAATTTAAGTTCAAAAATAAACAGGATCACTAATAATAAACTAAATAATAAGATTAG
>JBFMBJ010000092.1:0-5143 GCA_040755235.1 Candidatus Omnitrophota bacterium | reverse complement strand
AAAATAAATTTAGTGATTCTAAATTTTTAGATGAAATAAATTATTTTTTGGCAGTTATTAATTTTCAAAAAGAAAACTATTCTAGTGCAAAGGAAGGAATAGAAAAATTTATTAGTCAATCCCCCAATAGCCAAAATATAATTCAGGCAAAATATTTACTCGGCCTATCTTTATATAATTTAAATTTATATAAAGAGGCAATAAATGTATTTAGTGATATTAAAATAAAGTATCCTGATTCAAATTTAAATAGTAATATTGATTATAAGATAGCAGAGTGTTTTTATAAGCTCGGTAATAATGACGAGGCCTTAAAGAGGTTTAAAGATTTCAGTGTAAGATGCCCAGGCTCAGAATTTAATCCAAATGTCTTGTATTGGCTGGGAGAATTTTATAGTGAACAGAAAAAATTTAACTTGGCAAGAAGATATTACCAAGATATAATTAAAAACTATAATACTTGTGATTTAATTGAAAAGGCTAAATTAGGAATGGCTTATTTAGACCTCCAAGAAAACCTTAAAGAGGACGCTATAAGTAAATTAAATCAGATTAAAAATGCAAGAGACTTAGAAGTCAGGAGAGATACGAATTTACTTTTAGGAAACCTTACAGAAGATTGTACCAGAGCAATATTATTTTACAACGAAGCTTTGAAAGTCACTAATAATTCCGGTAAGGGATCTGAAATATTATTTAAAATTGCCGATTGTTATGAAAGAGAAGGACTTTTTGATAGTGCCTTAGAAGGTTACCAGAAGATAGCAGATAGCTTTAAAGACAATTCTTCAAATACACTGTTTATAAAATCTCTTTTGCGTATAGCACAGATTTTTGAAAATAAACAAGATTGGCAAAAAGCAAAAGAGGTTTATATGCGCGTTACCAAGATATCTTGTGAAGAATCGGAATTTGCAAAAGAAAAATTAGATTGGATAGAGGAAAATATAAAATAGCAAATCCGAAGCACGAAATCCGGAATCCAAAACAATGTTCAAATTACCCAAATCCAAATGATCAAAACAAATAAAAGAAAAAGTTTTGAACATTTGAGAATTAGAAAATTTAGATTTGTTTCGAATTTCGATATTCGAATTTAGAATTTATTCTACAACTTAATAGAAACATGTAATTACTGGAGGATAAATATGGATCTTTGGAAGATGAATCTATGGCAAGTATTTTTAGCAGGCGGGCCAATAATGTGGCCGATACTTCTATGTTCAATTTTTGCCTTAGCAATAATTATTGATAAGATTTGGCATTTACATTCTGTAAAAATTGATACGCAAGAATTTTTAAATTCTATCAAAGAAAAAATTAAAAACCAGAAAGTGGACTCTGCTTTAAAAGATTGTCAAAATACTAAAAGTCCTATCGGAAAAATATTAATGGCAGGTATTTTAAAGCATGGTCGTCCAAGAGAAGAAATTAAAGAAGCAATTGAAGATACTGCTTTATTTGAGATACCTAAGTTAGAAAAAAATTTAAGCGCACTTGCTACCTTGGCACATGTCTCACCTCTTTTAGGGCTCTTAGGAACTGTTACAGGGATGGTGCGTTGTTTTCAGTCCATTCAGATAAAAGCAGCAGGTGTTAATCCGGTAAGCCCGGGCGATTTAGCTAGCGGCATCTGGGAGGCACTGTTGACAACAGTCGCTGGTCTTATTGTAGCAATCCCAGCGTTTATTGCGTATAATTATTTAGTTAATCGGGTAAATAGCTTTATTCTGGAGATGGAAAAAGCATCGACGGAATTAGTTAATTTTTTAACGGAGTGATATGAAAAATCCTAAATCCGAAATCCTAAACTCTAAACAAGTTCAAAATTATAAACTCAAATGTTCTAAACCTTTGAATTTTGAAAATTTAGATTTGGAAATTGTTTAGGATTTAGACATTAGAACTTAGAATTTTAAAAGGAAGAGATGCATTTTAAAAGGCATATGGAATTAGAACATGGATTACGCCAGATAGATATCGCACCCTTGGTAGATATTGTTTTTCAATTAATTATATTCTTTATGCTTACTTCAAGTTTCATTATGCAACAACCCGGTATTAAAGTAAAGCTTCCCAAAGCTGTAACTGCTGATGTGGTAACGCAAGAAAATTTAGTGATTACGATTTCAGCAGAAAATGTCACTTATTTTAATGGCAAGGTTACGACGATAAAGGAATTGCGTGGGCAGTTAAATAGAATTAATAAAACGCGCCCCATTTTAATAAAATCAGATAAACGCAGTTCTGTGGGTCGCGTAGTAGAAGTTTGGGATTTATGTCGCGATTTAGGAATAGCTCAAGTAAATATCGCAACTACGCAAGATTAACTTGATTTTACTGGAATTTATGTTATATTAAATTTATAAGCGGAGGCCATAAAATGATTATAGAGATTGGTATTGCTGCAGGAGAGATTTGGCATTATTTAGACGAGCACGGAGAAGTTAAGCTATCGGAAATAGTTTCTGGTATTGATAAACCGCGTGACACAATTTTAATGAGTTTAGGCTGGCTTGCGCGCGAGGGACATGTTATTTTAGAAAAAGAAACCAACGATTATAAAGTGAGTTTACGCCGATGAATAAAAAAGGTCTCGCCCTAGTTACGGTTTTAATTTTTACTTTAGTAATGAGTATTTTAGCTGGGGCAGTTCTTTCTTTAATGACAACAGAGGCTCGCTTAACTGAACATCAGGTAAGGCGCATTAAAGCATATTATGCCGCTCAATCAGGGATGATTTACGAGTTAGAAAACTTAAGAAAAAATCCATTGCCACCAAATAGCACTACTACTTTTACTTATAGTGCTGCTGATCTTTATCCTGTGACAATTTCTGTTGCTAAAATAAATCAAACAGATCCTCTTAAGGATACCCGTTCTGTCAGCGCAACCGTTGACTACAAGCCATAAACAAATTCGCAAATTTCTTAAAAAAGTCCTTGACAAAACTCCTTATATTTCATATAATTATAGTTCTATTTGTATCTGCCCCTGTAGCTCAGTAGGCAGAGCACGTCCTTGGTAAGGACGGGGTCACCGGTTCAATTCCGGTCGGGGGCTTTCCTCGACGGAAAAAGCGGGGGACGAGGATTCTTTTTAACTTTTTAGCCTAGAGAATAGTTATGCGTGAAATAATTAATATTGAGTGTACTATTTGTCGAAATCGTAATTATAGTTCGACGAAAAATAAAAAACAACATCCAGAAAAATTGGAATTGCAGAAATTTTGTAAGTTTTGCCATAAGCATACATTGCATAAAGAAATTAAGTAATTAAAATAAAAGATTTTATGATTACACAGATTAAAATTAAGATTGCGCAGATTAAAACAAAAACTATTTATCTGCGTAATCATTTTAAAAAATCTGTGTAATTGGATTATCGATTGATTTTTGGTAAGACCGTGGAAACAAAACTCCTTTTAGGAGCGTCGGTTAATGGCAAACCACCGGTCTCCAAAACCGGGACTGCAGGTTCGAGCCCTGCCGCTCCTGTTTATCCCAATATAAAATTATTAGGGATTAGCAGATTATGATAGGTCGGATAAAAAAATTTTTTAGTGAAGTTAAAACAGAGTTGTCGAAGGTATCATGGTCAACTCGCCAAGAATTAATTGGCGCAACCACCGTGGTTATTGTAGCAACTTTTGTTTTAGGGGTTTTTATTGGAGGAGTTGATTTAGTGCTTTCAAAATTTTTACAGGTAATACTTAAATGAAGAAGTGGTACGTTGTTCATACACAAACTGGTTCTGAAGAAAAGGTAAGAAAAAGCCTTGAAACAAAAATTACCTCAAGCAATCTGCAAGAGTTAATAGGACAAGTCTTAATACCTACAGAACAAGTCTCCGAAGTACGCTCTGGAAAACGTAGAATTTTAGAAAGAAAATTTTTCCCGGGATATATATTAGTAGAAATGGAATTAAATGAGCAAACCTATTTTTTGGTTAAGAGCACTCCCGGGGTTACGGGCTTTATTGGCTTAGGTAAGCAACCATCGACATTAGCTGAGGCAGAAGTAGAGAGTATCTTAAAGCGTTCAGAGGAAACTCAAGCCAAGCCTAGTCCTAAGGTTATCTTTGAAAAAGGAGAAGCCATTCGAGTTACCGACGGTCCTTTTACCAATTTTAACGGGACAATCGAAGAGGTACATCCGGAAAAAGGTAAATTAAAGGCAAGTATTTCTATTTTTGGTAGATCCGCACCTGTGGAATTAGAATATTGGCAAGTAGAAAAGGTTTAAAAAAAGTTAACAGATGACAGAGTACAGATTACAGAAAGAAACCAATAAAAATTATTTACTGTAAACTGTTTTTTGTAAACTCCCGAACGGAGTGAGGGTTTATGGCAAAAATAGTTAAAGTACAAATAAAATTACACGTTTTAGGAGGACAAGCAAATCCTGCGCCACCCGTAGGTCCTGCATTAGGTCAACACGGTGTAAATATTATGAAATTCTGTAAAGAATTCAACGAACAGACTAAGGATAAACAGGGTTTAACTTTACCAGTTGTAATTAGTGTTTACGAAGATAAGAGTTTTTCTTTCATCATCAAAACTCCTCCAACATCAGTTTTAATAAAGCGCGCCTGTAATTTAGCTAAAGCTTCGGGTCAGGCGGGTAAAGAAAAAATCGCAACTATTACGCGTAAACAAATAGAAGAAGTTGCTAAGCAAAAATTTAATGATCTTAATACCTTGGATTTAAATCAGGCAATTAAAGTTATAGAGGGAACAGCCCGTAGTATGGGTATTAGCGTTGAGGGTTAAAATGAGAGAACCAAGTAAGCGTTATAAAAAATCAAAAGAGTTAGTTGATGAAACAAAGTTGTATTCTCTAAAAGAAGCTATCTCTATCTTAAAAAATTCTCCAAGAGTTAAATTCGACGAATCTGTAGATATAGCTATGAATTTAAATATTGATACTAAAAAAGCAGATCAACTGGTACGCGGCACAGTTTCATTGCCACATGGTACAGGTAAAAAGGTAAAGGTTGCCGTATTTTGTAAGGGCGAAGCCGAGAAAGAAGCACTTGCTGCAGGTGCAGATATTGTTGGTAATAATGAATTAATTGATAAAGTTGCTGGTGGTTTCCTAGATTTTGATTGTGCAGTTGCCACTCCAGAGCTGATGAAGGATTT
>JBFMBJ010000091.1:0-5167 GCA_040755235.1 Candidatus Omnitrophota bacterium | reverse complement strand
TAGAAATTGCCAAGATTACGTGCATGCCGCCACACGATATTATCGGTCAAAATATAGAAGAAAATCTACCTAAGGGTAAACACTCTAGTTTTTTAATTGATTTGATGGAACGTTCTTGTGAATTATTAAAAAAACATGAAATAAATCAGGTTAGAGTTGATTTAGGAGAAAATCCTGCAAATATGATTTGGTTATGGGGGCAAGGCCGTAAACCACAGTTACCTTCGTTTAAAGAAAAGTTTGGTTTAACAGGATCAGTGATTTCTGCGGTAGACTTAATTAAAGGTTTAGGAAAAATTTTAGGCCTTGATGTTATAAATGTTTTGGGTGCAACTGGCTATTATGATACAAATTATCTAGGCAAGGCAGAAGCAGCAGTAAATGCTTTAAAAAATAAAGAATTTGTCTTTGTGCATGTTGAGGCAACTGATGAAGCTGGGCATAACGGTGATTTACGTGCAAAATTAAGTGCAATTGAGAAATTTGATCAATTAATAGTAGGTACAATTTTAAACCGTTTTAAAAAAGATCCGGCAGTACGCATCTTAGTTTTACCAGACCACGCAACCCCAATTACTAAAAGAACGCATACAAATGAACCAGTTTGTTTTACAATGTATGGGAACAATATCTCTTGTGGTGAATTTTCTTGTTTTAGTGAAGAAGAAGCAAAAAAAAGTAAAATTTATTTTGATAAAGGATATGAATTATTAAATGCTTTTATTAATTCCAATTTATAAATTAGGAGATTAAAAGATAAGATGACCAAGGGTCTAATTGTACAAAAATTTGGCGGCTCATCGGTTGCAAATCCAGAACGCATTAAAAATGTGGCCAAAAGAGTGGTGAGTTATAGAAAAAAAGGCTATGATTTAGTAATAGTAGTTTCTGCATTGGGAGATACTACAGATGAATTAATAGATTTGGCCAATCAAATTAATATGCATCCAGAGGAGCGAGAAATGGATATGCTGTTATCAACTGGAGAGCAGATATCCTGTGCACTTTTAGCTATGGCCATACATAAATTAGGATGTAATGCAATTTCTTTTACCGGAGGCCAGGTTGGAATTTTAACTGATAACACACACACCAAGGCGCGTATTGTAAAAATTGATTCCGATAGAATAAAACAAGAATTAAAAAATAAAAAAATTGTTATCGTTGCAGGTTTCCAAGGCGTGAGTGATAAAAAAGATATTACGACCTTAGGCCGAGGTGGATCAGACCTAACAGCAGTAGCTTTGGCAAAAAGCTTAAATGCCGATACTTGCGAAATCTATACTGATGTCGAAGGAATCTATACAACTGATCCTCGTATAGAGCCAAAAGCAAAAAAACTGTCTTGTATTACTTATGACGAAATGCTTGAAATGGCATCTTTGGGCGCACAGGTTATGCAGGCCCGTTCCATTGAGGTTGCGAAAAAATACAATGTCATTATTCATGTTAGGTCTTCTTTTAATGATAGGGAGGGAACAATGATTGTTAATCAAAAGGATAAATTAGAAGGCGCGGTTATTACGGGTATTACCTTAAATAAAAATGAAGCAAAAATTACACTACGTGATGTTCCGGATAAACCCGGTGTCGCGGCAAAAATCTTTAAAGAAATTTCTAATAAAGGCATAAATGTAGATATGATTGTGCAGAACATCTCAAAAACAAAAACCACCGATTTATCTTTTACCGTTCCAAAGACCGATGCACAAAAAACACTGCGCGTCGCCAAAAAAATAAGTAAATTTATCAATGCTGGCGAAGTCTCTAAAGATCTAGAAATAGCGAGGGTTTCTATTGTGGGTGTAGGAATGAAATCTCATACTGGAATTGCAGCAAAGATGTTTGAAGCCTTAGCCGAACATAAAATTAATATTGAGATGATTTCAACAAGCGAGATTAGTATTTCTTGTATTATTAAGAAAAATTTAGGCGAGCAGGCAGTAAAAGTATTACATGAAAAATTCGGATTAGATAAAATAAAAGGATGAAATGATGGTTAAAATATATGATACAACTTTACGCGACGGTTCTCAAGGCGAAGGAATTTCCTATTCTGTAAATGATAAAATTAGTATCGCCCAAAAACTAAATCAATTAGGGATTAACTATATTGAGGGTGGGTGGCCGGGTTCAAATCCAAAAGACATGGAATTTTTCCTTAAAATTTCTAAAATGTCTCTAAAAAATAGCCAAATAGTTGCTTTTGGCTCTACCAGAAAAGCTAATACTCGACCTTCTGAAGATAAAAATGTAAAGGCATTTTTAAAATCGCAAGCTAAAATTGTCACTATTTTTGGCAAAACCTGGGATTTACATGTAAAAGATGTTTTAAAAACAACCTTGGAAGAAAATCTTAAAATGATTCAAGATACAATTAATTTTTTAACATCTAAAGGCTTGGTTGTTTTTTATGATGCCGAACATTTTTTTGATGCCTATAAGGCAAACCAAGATTATGCATTTAAAACGATTTTAACAGCTCAAAATGCAGGGGCAAAAACAATTTGTTTATGTGACACTAATGGCGGAACGATTACTTCAGAAATTTTAAAAATTATTAAAGAAATCAAATCGCAAATAAACGTGTCTTTAGGGATTCATTGTCACAATGATGCAGGGTTAGCTATCGCAAATTCAATTGCTGCAGTTGAAGCTGGCTGCGATATGGTTCAAGGGACAATTAATGGATATGGAGAACGTTGTGGAAACGCTGATTTATTGCCAATTATTGCCAATTTTAAATTAAAGTTAAAAATCAATTGCATTAGTGATGAAAGATTAAAAGAATTAACTGAGGTGTCACATTTTGTCAGTGAAATCAGTAATATGCGCCATCAGGCAAATCAGCCTTATGTAGGTGAATCTAGTTTTGCACATAAGGGTGGCGTACATATAAATGCAGTAATGAAAAACCCAACTACCTACGAACATATAAATCCAGTTCTCGTCGGAAATCACAGGAGAATCCTTGTTTCAGAATTAGCTGGTAAAACCGGAATTTTAGTTAGGGCAAAAGATTTAGAATTAGATCTAAGTAAAAATGATCCAAAAACAAAAAGAATATTAAAGTTAATTCAAGTTTTAGAACATAAAGGATATCATTTTGAAGCCGCGGAAGCTTCTTTTGAGCTTTTAATTAAAAAAGCACTAAAAAGATATAAAGAATTTTTTAAGCTAGAAGGTTTTCGTATTGTTATTGAAAAACAATCCAATAAACGAATTAGTTCTGAGGCAATAATTAAATTAAAGGTCAATGGCATAAAAGAACATACTGCCGCTGAAGGCGATGGTCCAGTAAATGCCTTAGATAATGCTTTGCGTAAAGCCCTAAAAGATTTTTATCCAAATTTATCAAAAATGCATTTATCTGATTTTAAAGTTAGAGTATTGGATGAAAAAGCTGGAACTGCTGCCAAGGTTCGTGTTTTAATTCAATCCCAAGACCAAACTGATACTTGGAATACTATTGGCGTATCGGAAAATATTATTGAAGCAAGCTGGCAGGCGTTGGTAGATTCTGTTGAATATAAGCTTCTAAAAGATAAAGTAACCTAATGGATGAACTCTCAAAGCAATATAATCCTAAAGAAGTTGAGGATAAATGGTATAGCTTCTGGCAAGAAAATAATCTATTTTCCGCAAAGCCAAATCCAAATAAAAAACCATTCGCGATAGTTATTCCACCACCCAATGTAACCGGTATTTTACATATGGGCCATGCCTTAAATAATACCATCCAAGATATTTTAATTCGATATCATCGTATGCTTGGCGATGAATCATTATGGATGCCCGGCACAGATCATGCCGGTATTGCTACTCAAAACGTCGTCGAGAAAGCAATTGCCAAAGAAAATTTGCGTCGTCAAGACTTAGGTCGTGAAAAATTCATAGAACGTACCTGGCTTTGGCGCGAACAATACGGCTCAACCATAATTATACAACTTAAAAAATTAGGCGCATCTTGTGATTGGTCACGTACACGCTTTACCATGGATGAGGAGTATTCAAAAGTTGTAATTGAGGTATTTTGCAGGCTTTACGAAAATGGATTAATTTATCAAGGTAATTATATTATTAATTGGTGCCCACGTTGTCAAACTGCACTTTCTGATGAAGAAGCCAGCCACAAAGAACTCCAAGGCAATCTTTATTATTTAAAATATCCTTTAAAAGATGCTCCGAACCAATTCATAACTGTTGCCACCACTCGACCTGAGACAATGCTGGGTGATACAGCTGTGGCAGTGAACCCAAAAGATAAACGTTATAAAAAATTTATTGGAAAAACTTTAATTTTACCGCTTGTAAATAAGGAAATAAAAGTTATTTCCGATTTAATGGTTGATATGAAATTTGGAACTGGAGCTGTAAAAGTCACTCCCGCCCATGATCCAAATGATTATACTCTAGGTAAAAAACATAACTTAGATTTTATAAATGTAATGACTCCCGACGGAAAAATGAATGAAAATGCCGGTGATTATAAAGATATGGATAGGTTTGAGGCAAGAGAGGTAATTTTAGAAGACTTAAAGCAAAAAGGATTATTAGAAAAAACCGAGCCACATCAACTATCAGCAGGTCATTGTTATAGGTGTCATACTATTGTTGAGCCGTATTTATCAAAACAATGGTTTCTAAAAATGAAACCCTTGGCAAAGCAAGCAATTGAAACTGTAAAAAAAGGAAAAATCAAGTTTCATCCTAAACGTTGGACTAAGGTTTATTTAAATTGGATGCAAAATTTACAAGATTGGTGTATCTCAAGACAAATTTGGTGGGGCCATAGAATACCGGTTTATTACTGTAAAGATTGCGAAGGTTTAACTGTATCGAAAATACAACCCGATAAATGCTCTAATTGTAACTCAACTAATATTTATCAAGACCAAGACGTTTTAGATACTTGGTTTTCTTCTTGGCTATGGCCATTTGCTACCTTTTATTGGCCAAAAGAATCTAGTGATTTAAAATATTTTTATCCCACATCAGTTTTAGTCACCGCTCCTGAAATAATCTTTTTTTGGGTAGCGCGCATGATTATGGCAGGGCTTTATTTTATGAAAGAAGTTCCTTTTCGCGATGTGTATATTCATGGCACTGTACGCGACATTGAAGGCAAAAAAATGTCAAAGTCCTTAGGCAACATTATTGATCCCAT
>JBFMBJ010000090.1:0-5194 GCA_040755235.1 Candidatus Omnitrophota bacterium | reverse complement strand
TTCTAATATACAAAAACCTCTGGATTTAAAATCTAATCCAGGCGAAATCATTTTTATTGCTGGTAGCACGCATCCCCAAGAGGAAGAAATTATTTTAGATATTTATAATAATCTAAAAAAAGAATTTAATACTTTAAAACTTATACTCGCCCCGCGCCATATCGAAAGAATTCAGAATTTAGAGAAATTAATCAAGAATTATAACTTAATTTATGAAAAATTATCAAAATTTGCCACCTTTCTGAATACGGATATTTGTTTGGTAGATACAATTGGACAATTGAGTGGTCTCTATAAAATAGCAGATATTGTTTTTGTGGGAGGATCTCTTGTAAAGAAGGGTGGGCATAATATTATTGAGCCAGCATATTTTGCAAAACCCATTATTTTTGGAAATTTTATGTTTAATTTTAGAGACATAGCAGATCTATTTTTAGAAAAAAATGCAGCAATTTGCGTAAAGAATAAAGAGGATTTTTTAGAAAAAATGATTTATTTTCTTAAGAATCCAGAAGAAAGAGTTGCTTTAGGGCAGCGTGCTTTAAAATTAGTAGAGAAAAATCGCGGAGCCACAAAAAGAAATATAGATTTAATTAAAACAATAATAAAATGAATTAAAGGAACCCCGTTAGAAATTTTAATTGCGGGGATAAAATTATATAGTAAATAGATAAGGCTTAATTAAGAAAGGTATCTTGCGTGGTGAAAAAATATTTTTATTCCTTAGCAACTGATCAAAAAAATAATTTTTTTGCAATAATTATTAAAGTATTTTTATATATTTTTTCTTTAATTTACGGCGTTATTGTATTTTTTAATGTTTGTTTCTATAAAATCAGTATATTTAGAAGCTATAAATTAAATTGTGTAGTAATCAGTGTCGGTAATATTACGTGGGGCGGAACGGGCAAGACGCCATTTCTCATAGAATTATCAAATTATCTAAAGAACGAGGGGCACAAAATAGCTATACTTACACGCGGTTACAAAAGCTATAAAAATATTGGTGATGAAACAGCGCTTTTAAAAAATAATTTAAAGGACGTTTTAGTTATCTCTGGTAAAAATAGATTAAAAAATGCCTTAATTGCTCTTAAGGAATATAGCATTGATACTATTATTCTAGACGACGGGTTTCAACATTATAAGATAGCGCGCGATTTAGATATAGTCTTATTAGATTCTACCAATCCCTTTGGCAATAAAAATTTAATCCCGCGTGGTATTTTGAGAGAACCGATTAGTAGCTTAAAAAGAGCACATATTTTTTTATTAACAAAGGTTGATTTAGTAAATCAAGTAATGGAATTAGAAAAAAAATTAACAAAGATAAATCCCAAGGCAATGATTTTAGAATCTAGGCATGCGCCAATTCAAATTTATGATTTAAAAACAAATGATACGCTAAATTTAGATATTCTAAAAAATAAAAATATTTGTAGCTTATCTGCTGTAGCTAGCCCAGAGAGTTTTACAAAAACTTTAGAAAATTTAAAAGCAAAAATCATTTTAGATTTTTCTTTTTTAGACCATCATGAATACAGTTTAAAAGAGATAGAAAATATAATTAAAGAATGTCGTAATAAAAATATAGATACTATTGTTACAACCCAAAAAGATGCAATAAAATTAAAAGATTTTAATTTAGATTTAAGTAATATAAAGATATTTGTCTTAAAAATAAAGTTAGAAATTACTGAAAATAAAGAAAAATTATATGATGAATTACTTAGTCTATATATTCGTTAGAATAATTAGTTTTATTATGCAGTTATTACCTTTAGGCCTTACGTTATGGTTTGGTAGGTTCTTGGGAAGTGTTGCTTATTTTTTTGATACGAAAAGAAAAAGAATCGCTTATTCTAATTTGAAACTTGCTTTTGCAAGTAATAAAACACCACAAGAATTAAAAAAGATTTTAAAAAAGACCTATCAAAATTTAGGGCAAAATATTATCGAGGTTTTACGCCTGCCAAAAGTAAATGAAAAATATGTAGATAAATTTATTGAATTCGATAGTCTTAAGAATATAAACCAAGCTTTAAAAAATAAAAAAGGCGTGATTTTGCTTGCAACACACTTCGGCAGTTGGGAGATGTATTTTGTAAGCGGACCTTTAAAAGGATATCCTTTAAGAATTTTAGCACGTGACCAAAAAAATAAATATTTGGCCGATCTTCTAGATTTTTGGCGTAAGTCAAAAGGATGTCAAGTTCTGTATCGTGGGGTAGCAACGCGTGAAATTATTCGTGCTTTAAAAAGCAGCCAAATTGTAGGCATGGTGATGGATCAGGGTGGTAAGACTGAAGGCATATTTAGTAGTTTTTTTGGTAAACGCGTGATGACGCCAACTGGCGCAATAAGATTTGCTTTAGATTTAAATGCCAGCATATTGCCAGCATACGTGCGTCGGAAAAATGGGCCGTATCATAAGATTACCATTATGCCTGAAGTGACGTTAGATAGAACGGGAAATAAGGAATTAGATTTAGTTACAAATTTAGAAAAACTAAATCGGATTGCCGAAGATTATATCTCTAAATATCCGGAAGAATACTTCTGGTTTCATAAGAGATGGAAGTACTCACCTGACCGCTGGGTTACAATTTTAAGCGACGGTAAGACAGGGCATCTTAGGCAATCAGAGGCGATTGCAAAATTATTAGAAGAAACAGATTTTAAAATAAAGACTGAAACCATTGAAATAAAATTTAAGAGCAATTTTCATAAATTCCTATTAAATTTATGCGCAAAATTATCTAATAGAAATTGCCAAGGCTGCATGTATTGTTTGAAGTTTTGCTTAATGCAGGAATCTTATGATAGGATTATTCATAATTATGCAGATATGGTTATTTCTTGTGGGAGTTCATTAGCAGGTGTAAATTTATTTTTATCAAGAGAGCTCAATGCCCGTTCAGTTATTTTAATGAAGCCCGGTTTGCTAAATATAAAAAAATTTGATTTAGTAATTGTGCCAAAACATGATAAATTAGCGAATAGGAAAAATATAATACAAACTTTAATTACACCTAATTTAGTAGACCAGAATTATTTAAAAGAACAGCTAGGATTATTTTTGAAAAATAACCCTACGTTTGAAGAAAAAAGCGAATATTTAAGGATCGGGGTTTTATTGGGCGGAGATACAAAGCATTTTTCATTTACTAAAGAATTAAGCCAAGAGTTAGTCAAACAAATAAAGGATTTAAATAAAAATCTAAATTTTGAAATCTTGGTTAGCACTTCTCGTAGGAGCCCAAAATACCTAGAAGATATTTTAAAGCAAGAATTCACAGAAGTTTCTTTTTGTAAACTTTTAATTGTAGCTCGAGAAAACAATATTCCCGAGGCAGTAGGTGCTATTTTGGGATTAAGTGAAATTATGATTGTTTCAGGAGATAGTATTTCTATGGTTTCAGAGGCAGTCAGTTCTGGGAAAAAAGTTATAGTTTTTAAGTTAGAAAAAATTACTAGTAAAAATTTAAAACATGAAATATTCTTAGATGAATTAGCCAAGAAAAACTATATAAAATTAATAGAAATCAAAAATTTATCAAAAACACTTATTGATATAAAAGAAGAAAAAATAACTTTTGATAAACCAGAAGATACAAAATATATCTTAGAGAGATTAAAAGGAATTTTATGAATCCCGTTAGAAATTTTTTTGTGACGGGAGATGTTTTTCAATTTACTATAGTTTAAATAGAAAGGGTTTCTACCGGGATGAACATTTTACAAGTCTTACCAGAATTAAATTACGGCGGCGTAGAAACAGGGGTTTTGGATTTTTCAAAATACCTCGTAGAACATGGCCACAAAGCTGTCGTAGTTTGTAATGGGGGAGCATTAATTGAAGAACTAAAAGCAAACGGAGTGATTTATTATCAATTACCGGTTGATAAAAAGTCGCCCATAAGTATTTTTAAGACTGTTCCTAAATTAATCGAAATCATAAAAAAAGAAAATATCGATTTAGTGCATGCCCGCTCCCGAGTTCCAGCATGGATTAGTTATTTCGCGTCTCGTAAAGCACAGGTCACTTTTATTACTACTGCCCACGGCTATTATTCTAGGCATATTTTTTCAAATGCCATGGGATGGGGAAAGTTAGTGATTGCCGTAAGTAAAGTTATCGCTCGGCACATGGTTGAAGGCTTCGGTGTTCCATACGAGCGTATTCGGATTATTCCCAGGGGTGTAAATTTAAAAAGATTCGAATTTATTTTACCTTCAAATAAAAAACACCATGAAGTGCGCATTGGAATAATTGGCCGACTCAGTCCTATAAAAGGTTATAGTTATTTTTTAAGGGCAATGGCAAAAGTAGCACGCATAAAACCATTTGTTAAAATTTGGATTATAGGGGAGGCAAAAAAGGGTAAAGAAAACTACAAAGATGAATTAACTGTTTTGGTGCGCCGGCTTGGTTTAGGGCATTGTGTAGAATTTTTGGGAAGACGTCAAGATATTCCACAATTATTAAATCAATTAGATATAAGTGTTTTATCTAGTATTGTCCCAGAGGCATTTGGGAGGGTAATTCTGGAGTCTCAGGCGGCGGGTGTACCAGTTGTAGCTACTTCTGTGGGAGGGGTAGTAGATATTATAGATGACAACTTAACTGGTTTATTGGTTCCTGCGCGCGATGTAGAAAGTCTAGCTAGTAGAATTTTGTGTCTTATAGAAGATAAAAATTTATGCGATAACCTAGCGAAAAATGCACGTAAAAAATTGGAAGAAAATTTTACCTTAGAGATAATGGCAGATAAAACTATCGATGTTTATAAAGAGGCATTAAAGATTTTTAATATTTTAGTAATAAAATTAACTGCTCTGGGAGACGCAATTTTAATTAGTCCAAGCTTGCGGAGTTTAAGAAAAAAATTTCCTCTAGGCACAATAAGTTGTTTAACTACTCCAGAATCTGCTGAAGTTCTACGTAATTGTCCTTATATTAACGAGTTAATAATTTATGATTCTAAGAATAAACATAAGGGCTTAAAAGGTCTGTGGCTACTTGCAAAAGATTTACAAAAAAGAAATTTTAATATAAGTATTGATTTTCAGAACAATAGAAAAAGCCATTTATTAGGTTTTTTAAGCTTAAGCCCTTTACGCTACGGTTACGCCAATAGAAAATTAGACTTTTTATTAAACAAAAAAACAAAAGATATAAAAAATATCGGTC
>JBFMBJ010000089.1:0-5202 GCA_040755235.1 Candidatus Omnitrophota bacterium | reverse complement strand
GTTATAAAAAAGGGCTGTTCTTTTCATCATGCCGGGCTGATGGCCAAACAAAAAAATATTATCGAAGAAAATTTTCGTAAAGGTTTAATCAAGGCTATTGTGGCAACACCAACTTTAGCCATGGGTATAAATTTACCTGCGTTTCGGGTGGTAATTCGTGATGTAAAAAGATATTCTAGTGGCCTAGGCTCAACTTTTATTCCCGTAATGGAATATAAACAATTCGCCGGACGAGCCGGCAGGCCGCAATATGATGAATTTGGCGAATCAGTGATTATGGCAAAAAGTGAATTAGAGGCCTATGATTTAGTAGAACGCTATATCAAAGCTAGCCCTGAAAATATAGAATCAAAATTAGCCCAGGAAGTAGCTTTAAGAACTCATCTTTTATCTTTAATTTCTAGTGGGATTATATCTAACAAACAATCAATAATAGATTTTTTTAATAGCACATTTTTTAGTTTTCAATATCAAGATGTAAATTTATTGGAAGAAAAAATAGTAAAGGTAATCAGCAGTTTATTGGAATGGAAATTTATTGATAAAAATCCACATGGATATTTTGCTACAGAATTAGGGAGGCGCATAAGTCAACTTTATCTAGATCCCCTAACAGCAAATAATTTTATTTCTGCTTTAGAGAATTTATTATTGGTACAAGATATAAAAATGCTTAGTGTTTTGCAGGCGATTAGTTATAGTAGCGAGATGCATCCTTTATTAAGCATTAAATCAAAGGATCACTTGATATTAAATGAAATTATAAATTTAATGCGGGATAATTTTTTAATGCCAGTGCCAGCAATGTATGAAGAAGAATACGATGAATTTTTAAGTTCATTAAAGACAGCTTTGGTTTTAGAATCTTGGACAGAAGAAGAGACCGAAGATGTAATGTTGGATAGGTTTCAAATTACCCCCGGGGAACTACATGCAAAATTAGAGATAGCAGAATGGTTGATGTATTGCTCGATGGAAATTACAAAAATTTTAAACCATAAAGAATTAATCAAGGAACTTAAGAAAATAAGAATATGCTTAATTTACGGAGTAAAAGAAGAATTGTTAGAACTGGTATCTTTGCGAGAAATAGGAAGAGTGCGTGCACGTAGACTCTTTGATAAAGGAATAAAGAACTTGGTGACTTTAAGAAATGTCCCTGATAATAAACTTTCTTTAATTTTAGGGCCAAAAGTAAGTAAAATTGTTAAAGAGCAATTAACAAAGGTTACAAGTGAATCAAAATATGCTAAAATATAAATATGCAAGCATTAATTGAAGAGCCAAAAAAATCCAAAAAATCTAATTTAAAAAAAATAGATAAAAAAATTAATACGCTTACTAAAATTATTTATCGCGGCGTTGGTCGTGCTATTGCCGATTATAATCTGATTGAAAATAATGATAAGATTTTGGTAGCTGTTTCTGGTGGAAAAGATAGTTTGTCTTTGCTAAAGATTTTACAAATGCGCCAGAGTTTTGCTCCGGTTAAGTATGATATTTTAGCAGTGCATATAAATATGGGTTATCCTTGCCAACAGCCAAAAATTCTAGAAAGTTTTTTTAAAGAAAACGACATTAATTATTATATCGAAAAATTAAATATTTTAAAGCCCGGACAAACTCGAAAGGATATTACTTGTTTTTGGTGTTCTTGGAATAGACGTAAAGCAATTTTTGAATTAGCAGGTAAATTTGGTTGTAACAAAGTTGCTCTTGGTCATCACAAAGACGATATCACAGAAACTATTTTATTAAATATGTTTTTTCAAGGAGAAATTTCTGCAATGGCACCAAGACAGGAATTATTTCAAGGAAAAATTACTATCATTAGGCCATTTGCTTATGTGGAAGAAAAAATTCTAGAGCAATTTGCCACGAGATGCAACTTTCCTATTCCGCATTGTACTTGTCCTAATGCCAAAACTTCGAAAAGAACTTTAATGAAAAAAATAATTAAGAATTTAGAAAAAGATATAAAAGATGTAAAAAATAATATTTTTCAGAGTTTAAAAAGAATTAAAACAGATTATTTATTATAAATTTTAAAGGTCTGGTCCACCTTTTTAGAAGAGAAGGGAGGTCAAATGGCAACAATAGGTTTAGTATTGATGCACCTAGAAGCAGGTCGCGAAAGAGATGCAATTGAAAAAATTAAAAAAGTAGATGGTGTAAAGGGTGTTACGGGTGTTTTTGGTTCGTGGGACGCCATTGCTACCATTGAGGCAAAGGATCTAGAAACATTAGCTGGTTTGGTGGTTGGTAGAGTACGTGCAGTTTTAGGAGTTGTAGATACACAAACTCTTATTGAAGTAAAAGTTTAATTTTTGGGCCAGACCTTTTTAAAATGATTACAGTAATTAAAATATAGATTATATAGATTTAAAATATTATTTAAATTTTATGAGGTTAAAATCATGATTTGGTTATTAGGTTTACTTATTTTATGTCTAATTGGTGCAATAATTTTTATTGCTAGGTTATCTGCACAAATAAATACCCAAATGAATTCTAGCGAACAGCGCTTGAATAATCAGATGAATTCTATTTTTGGGATTTTAAACGAGCGCATAGATAAAAATACGCATAATTTAGGCGAAACACTGGACAATAAATTAAATAATCTAAATAGCGTTATTGGTAAAGTGCAATTAAATCTTGGCGGAATGATGGAGGTGCAAAGGCAGTTAGATATTAAATTAAAGGATATTTCAGCGCTTCAAGATTTACTGCGGGCGCCAAAATTCAGAGGTGAAGTTGGAGAAACGCTTTTGGGAAATTTATTAGCGCAGATACTTCCTGAGGAAAATTTTATGTTGCAGCACCGTTTTAAAACCGGGGATAGTGTTGATGCGGCAATTAAATTAGGCCAAAATATTTTACCCATTGATGCAAAATTTCCTTTAGAAAATTTCAGGCGTATGAATGAAACAGATAATGAAGCTGATATGAATAGTTTTCGTAAAGCATTTATCAGGGATGTAAAAAATAGAATCGATGAAATCTCCAAAAAATATATTTTACCCGACGAAGGGACTTTTGATTTTGCTTTTATGTATATTCCAGCTGAGTCAGTATATTCAGAAATTACCAAAGAACCAGATTTAACTAGTTATGCTAAAACTAAAAAAGTTATCAGTGTCTCTCCTAATACTTTTTATGCTTATTTGCAAGCAATTTGTTATGGTTTGCATGGTTTAAAAATTGAGCGCAATATCCAAGTAGTAATTGCTAATTTATCTAGGCTTGGGCAAGATTTGGATAGATTTAAAGATGATTTTAGAGTTTTGGGTTCGCATTTAAAAAATGCTTCTGATAAATTTGGCGATGCCCAAACGAGATTAGATAAATTCTCAGATAAATTATCAACTGTGCAAGACTTAAAGGCCATAGAGCAAAAAAATATCGAATAATTTATGATTTTAAATGTGCGCGTTACTCCTAAATCTAAGCGCAATGAAATAAAAAAAACTGCAAATTGTTTAAAAGTTTATTTAACTAGCCCAGCTGATAAAAATAAAGCCAATATTCATCTTATCGAAATATTAGCGGATTATTTTAAGGTGAGAAAAAATCAAATTACAATTACTAAAGGTTTAAAATCGCGTGATAAAATAATTGAGATTTTATGAAACCTAAAGTTGTATTTGAAAATAATCGGGTAATTGCTGCTTTTAGTACAAAGAAATCAGGTCACCTTGGTTTTAAAAATAATTCTACCAATTTTTTAAAGAAAAATAGAATAAAATTTCTAGAAAAAATACAAATTCCTTATAAAAATTTGGTTTGCGCAAAACAAACACATGGTGCAAACGTCTTTTGTGTCACTGGTAAAGATAAATCTTCCGGAGCATTGGATTATGAAAATGCGATTAATAATACCGATAGCTTAATTACAAATAGAAGAAATATTCCTTTGGCGGTATTTACTGCTGATTGTCTGTCAATATTTCTTTACGATCCAAAAAAATCTGCAGTTGGCATTGTGCATGCAGGTTGGCGTAGCACTAAAGCTTTAATTGCTAAAAAAACAGTTTTTAAAATGAAACAGCATTTTAAAACAAAGCCAGAAGATTTAATTTGTTATTTTGGACCAGCAATTAAGCCGTGTTGTTATCAAGTAGGTAAAGATTTTAAGAGATATTTTCCAAAGGCAACTAAAAAGAGAAATAATAATTTTTATTTAGATTTAGTTAAGGTAAATAAAAATCAATTGTTAAATTCTGGCGTAAAAAAAGATAAAATATTTGATAGTCAAGTTTGTACAAGTTGTGATAATGATAGATTCTTTTCTTACCGTAAAGAAAAAGAAAATGCCGGGCGCATCATGTCGGTGATAATGTTAAAATAAACCCCATTAGAAATTTGGGTGGCGGGGAATAAATGTATTAAAAAAAGAGAAAGCTTAAAAGAAAGGGGTATCTCGCGGAATGAAGATAATTTTTTCTAAAAAATGCCTTGAATATAAATTTCCCGAACATCCTGAATCGCCAGAGAGAGTTAAAATCATTTACGATACTTTGCTAGAGAATAATTTTAATTTTTTGGAGCCAAAGCCTTGTAGTGAAAAGGATATTCTTTTAGTGCATACGCAAGATCTTCTCGATCAAGTAAAACATAATTCTTTTTTTGACCGCGATACGCCAAACATACAAAAAATATTTGATTATGCTAAATTAGGAGTTGGAGCTGCGATAGAGGCAGCTGAATCTGCCTTGTCCGGAGAAAATGCTTTTTCTTTAATGCGTCCTCCAGGGCATCATGCAGGAAAGGATTCTTTAGGAGGATTTTGTTATTTTAATAATATTGCAATCGCCGTAGAAAAATTTTTAAAAAATGTAAAATTAATAGCAATCCTAGATTTAGATGTGCATCATGGAAATGGCACAGAAGATATTTTTTTAGGTAGAAAAGAAGTTCAATTTATTTCATTACACCAGAATCCGCTTTATCCGGGTACGGGCCTAGTTTCAGAAAAAAATTGCCTAAACTATCCTTTAAAAAATAATACTTCAAGCCATGGATACATTAAAGTGTTAAAAAATGCTTTAGAAGAAATCAAAAAATTTAGACCAGGGCTTTTAGCTATCTCTTTAGGACTTGATACATATAAAAATGAATTCCTGGCAGGTCTAAAATTAGAGATAGAAGATTATGAAACAATAGGCGAACTTATCAACAACTTAAATTTAAAAACATTTA
>JBFMBJ010000088.1:0-5476 GCA_040755235.1 Candidatus Omnitrophota bacterium | reverse complement strand
TGGCAGTAATTACATCCTTTACCGCGATAAAAAGGACCTTTGTAACTAAGACCCGACTCATCCAAGACTTCTTTTTTAATCACATATTCTTCTTTACAATGTTCGCATATCTTACGACAGAGTCGTTGTGCACAAACAATTATAATACTGGATGCTACTAAAAATGGCTCTACCCCCATATCAATGAGCCTGGTAATCGCACCTGCAGCATCATTAGTATGAAGCGTGGATAGAACTAATTGTCCGGTTAAAGCTGCCTTCACCGCAATATCTGCGGTCTCTGAATCTCTAATCTCTCCGATCATTATTGTATCTGGACTCTGACGCAAAAGTGAACGCAGACCCGAAACGAAATCAAGGCCTATCTCAGGATGTACCTGAATTTGCGTAATCCCTTCTACTTGATATTCTACGGGATCTTCAATAGTAATTATATTTCGTTCAGGCGTATTAAGCTGTGATAGAATAGAATACAAGGTTGTGGATTTCCCTGAGCCCGTCGGTCCGGTAACCAAAATCATTCCGTAAGGCTTAGTAATCACCTCCTTAAATATTTTTAAAGGCCCGGGACTAAATCCAAGCTTATCCAAACCAATAGATAGATTTGATTTATCCAAAGACCTTAGAACAAATTTTTGACCAAAAACCGTGGGTAATGCTGAAACACGAAAATCTACTTCACTCTTCTCCAGCCTTACCTTAAAACGTCCGTCCTGAGGAATACGTGCTTCAGTGATATCAAGCCCTGAAATAATTTTTAGACGCGCCAAAACTGCATTCTGATTTTTTTTTGGTAATTGATAAACATCGTGCAGGCATCCATCAATGCGATAACGAATACGCAAATCTCTTTCTTCGGGTTCAACATGGATATCAGAAGCGCGTTTCTTTAAAGCCTCAACCAGCATTAAATCAACAATTTTTACAATTGGCGGTTTTTCACTTTCCTGCAAAGCTTGTCCTAACTCTAAAGTCCCCTCATCCTTCATTACCTCTACCTGCGAAGAAGCTGGCAGTCCTCTTTCTTCTGCCAGAGCTAATTTTATTGCTTCAGGATGATAACAAACTTCAATTGCTTTTTTAATCTCTGCTTCCGAACTAATTACTGAATTAATTTCATAACCTGTTAAAACCTTTAAATCATCAAGCGCAAATATATTTAATGGATCTGCCATGGCCACAGTTAAGAAATTTGTGATTTGTGAAATAGCAATAACAATATATTGCCTGGCAACGCGTTCTGGAATAATTTGAATCACACTCGGGTCTATTTTATATTTTTCTAAATGTAAGACGGGAATGAATAAATGCTTTGCCAAAATAGAAATCAAATCTTCTTCTTTAACAAAACCTTGATCTATTAAAACTTGACGCAAGGATAGACCAGATTTACGCTGAGTCTCCAGGGCTTTATTTAGCCCCTCTTGGGTAATAATTTTAGTATCGATTAAGATCTTAATTAATCTATCTTTTAGGGTAACCATATTTATTCGTCCGCCGCAGTAACGCGTACTATCTCTTCAAGGCTAGTAATTCCAGCATTAGCCAATAAAAGTCCATTTTCTCTTAAGGTCTTCATGCCTTCAGATCTAGCAGCAGCTTTAATCACATGTTCCTGAGCGCGCTCCAAAATCAAATCTTTTATTTTTGTAGTTAAAACTAGAATTTCGGAAATAACTGTTCGGCCTGCGTAACCAGTATTAAAACAGCGTTTACAGCCCTTGGGCCGGAAAAATTTTACATTTTTATCTCTTATATTTAATTTCATTCTTTCAATAATATCTGGTTTTAACTCGTAGGATTCTTTACAATTATTACAAAGTATGCGTACTAGTCTTTGCGAAAGAATGCAAATTAAGGAAGAGGTAATTAAAAATGGTTCTACCCCCATATTAATTAATCGTACAATACCTCCTGCGGCTGTAGTGGTGTGTACCGTAGATAAAACCAAATGTCCGGTTAAAGCTGCTTTAATAGCAATATCTACAGTTTCAAAATCACGGATCTCTCCTACCATGATAATATTTGGGTCTTGACGGAGTATTGCACGCAGGGAACTTGCAAAAGTAAGTCCGACTTCTGGGCGAATACTTACTTGGTTAATCCCCTCAAGCTGATATTCAATAGGGTCTTCTACGGTAACAATATTTTTTTCTGGACTATCTACAAATTTTAAAATTGAATATAAAGTTGTGGTTTTTCCTGAACCCGTAGGCCCAGTTACTAAAATCATCCCGTGCGGACGCTTGGCACATTTTTTTATTACCCCTAAGGAATCTTTATCAAAACCAAGTTTTACTAAATCGAGTGTGGCTGTTGCTTTATCTAAAATTCGAAGCGCTACCTTTTCTCCAAAGCTAGATGGCAAAATAGAAACACGAAAATCTACCTCACGATTTAAAATTTTTGCCTTAAAACGCCCGTCTTGCGGCAGTCGATGCTCAGCGATATCTAGATCAGAGATAACCTTAATACGCGATACAATACCATGATGCATCGCTTTAGACGGTGGGGTTTGTTCCTTTAAAACACCATCTACGCGAAAACGTAACCGCATTTTTTTTTCTAAAGGTTCGATTAGAATATCCGAAGCGCTGATCTTTACTCCTTCTTCCAAAACAAAATTGGTATATTTAACTATTGGTGCATCTTGAATCATTCGGGTCAATTCAGCTGCGGCAGGGAGATCTTCTTTTTCTTCACGGATTAATTCTATTTTCTCACTACTTATATCTTTAACTATCTCCTCAATTGCAACTTGCGTTGCCTCACCGTAATATTGATCAAGACTATTTAAAATATCTTTAGAACTAGCAATAACAGGATTTATTTTATAACCGGTAAAAGTTTTAATATGGTCTATAGCAAATATATTTAATGGATCTGCCATGGCTATAGTTAAAGTATCAGCCATCAGAGACACAGGAATTATTTGATAGTGCCTGGCTATATCTGAAGAAATGATTTTTAAAACCTCAGGATCGATTTTAAAACGGCTTAAATCTATGGGCGGAAGGCCTAGACCTTGACTTAAGCTATAAACTAATTCTTTTTCTTTTACTAAATTTAATTGAATTAGAATATCGCTTAGACGCCCCCCTTTCTCTTTTTGAAAACTAAGAGCAGTTTGGAGGTCTTCTGGAGAAACAACTTTATTTTTTATTAATATTTCACTAACACGTTCTTTTAAAGAAGACATAAAGAATTATTTTTTATAGTATTTTTCTATCGCCTTTTTTATATCGCTTGCGGTACTAACAAAAGTTTGAACTTCTAAACTAGTTAAAGTTTCAATATCCTCTATGGCCAAAACATTTAACGGATTTGACATAGCAAGTGTTAAATTATTCCCCAATCTATCAATAGGAATTAACAAATATTGACGACATACTCTTTCTGGGATTAATTTTATTATTTCTGAGTCAATCTCATAATTTGCTAGTGGTAAATAAGGAAAGCCATACTGAGCGGTTAAGGCCTGAGCAATATCTATTTCTTTGCAATAACCAAGGTCTACTAAAATTTCTCCGATCAAGCCGCCCTTATCTTTTTGTAATTCTAAAGCATAATCTAATTGCTTCTGGGTAATACTACCACGCTCAATGAGAAGCTCGCCTAATTGTTTAGAAATAATTTTTTTTGCAATCATCTTAACCTATAACTCGATTCTTCCCGCTATCTTTAGCTTCTTCTAAAGAATGCTTGGCTTTAGAAATTAACTCCTGGCTCGTTACGCCATCGATCGGATTTTCACTAATCCCAGCACTAATCGTTAAGCGCTCATTTAAATCAGTGCTCTCACTAAAAACAAATTCGATACGTTTACGTATATTTTCTGCTATGACTTTAGATTGCCTTTTATTTTTCTCTGGTAAGACTACGGCGAATTCATTATCGCCAAATCTTGCTACGCGGTCTATTTCAGAAATAGATTCACTTAAAACAGAAGCAACCCTTTTAAGAGCATTTTCTGCATGTATATCACCTAACTTACTACGATACATCCCAAAAGAATCGATATTTAAAAGCACAAACCCGCAAGGCCGTTGACTTACAACCGCTCGCTTAATCTCTTCATCTAACCTGGCCCTAATAAAATTTTCGTTGTAAAGACCGGTTAGGCCATCTTTTATTTCTAATTTTTCTACACGATGTAGTAAAATATCATTTTCCACAGCGATAGTTATATGCTTTGAAAAAACATCCAAGAGCTCTACTTCGTGAGTGTTATAAGAAAAATCTTTCTGATTGTTCCCTATACCAACAAAACCTATAATTTTACCTCTGGAGACTATAGGACAAACCAGTATATTTTTTACTTTAAACTTATCTCTGATTAAATTTGCTTCTTTGCTGGGGGTTTCATTCTTCATGTCACTAACAATACAAACTTTATTTCTAAATAATTTTGGCAACGATTCTTTACTGAGGCCGAGATTCTCCCCAAGACTTTTTTCTATGCCTTGTCCGGAAATAGATTTTAGTTCTATCTTATTTTTTTCCTCTTGCAATATCGCTAAGAATGAAACCTCTGCATTAGCAAATTGTTCAACCTTTTCTAAAGTTAGATCTAAGATTTCGTCGAGATTTTTATTTTGACTAATTAAAGAACTTATTTGTAGTAAACTAGATAAAACTACTATTCTTTTTTGGATATCTAAATTTATTTGGCTGGTTTTAGCACCATAACTCTTAAGTTCATCCATATTCTCACGGATGCGTCTTGTCAACTGGTTTAAGGCATTACCTAACTCGCCAATCTCATCGTCCCTTTTAATTTCGATATACCGATATACATCGCCTTTTACAATTTCTTTCACATCGCCACTAATTTTAATAATGGGATCTATTATTTGTTTAATGATAAAGAAGCCTATAATAGCGATAAAGGCAACGATAATTACGGGAACAGCAATATGAATCTTTAAACCGATCATTGGCAGGATAAAATTAGACAAAAGATACAGAATTACCAAAAATGGTAATAACCAAACTAAATAAAAAGAGATTTTTAATTTATATTTTAAGCCATATCCATTTAAAGAAAGCCTTTTTCTATCATCCATATTTGGCTCCTTTCGAATTAAATCCTAAATAAACTCAAAAACCCTAATTTTAAAATCCAAGAATTTTTTATTTAGACATTTGGATTTAGAAATTATTCTGTTATTAATATACTTTAATCTTAAAACTGCGTCAAGGTCTTTTGTAGCTGATTCTTTAAATAATCTTTATCAACACCAGTATCTATATAATCCCAAGGCAAAACTTCATTTAATTCTTTTCTGCGTGTTAAGTAAAAATCTATATCTATGTTACACTCTTGCACGGCTTTTAACCAATAATCAAAGTTAAAGTGTTCATCCCAAGCATCGAATTTTGCACCTAATTGCCAAGCGCGCTCTATGACTTTAGATAACCTTCTGTCGCCTCTAGATAACAACCCTTCAATAAAGCTTAAGCGCCAATTATGAAA
>JBFMBJ010000087.1:0-5544 GCA_040755235.1 Candidatus Omnitrophota bacterium | reverse complement strand
GGGTTCTGCTTGCATAAAAATCCCGGTTAAATCATCTTCTAAAAACATAACTGGCCCAAATCTAACAGGATCTACAACTGAAAAGATAAAACCTAAAAATGGATCTAATATCCTTCTTACAGTCCATTGCGGCAGTTCCTGGGTACCGGTAACTTCAGCTAACGCAGGCAAGATAAACCTAATTTCGCCAGAACCAGCTGTTGGACTGGCTAACTCTTGCAATTTATCTAAATAATCATCGTCCAATGCAATACCGAATGTTCTTAATGCCTGAAAAAACATTTCTAATCGTTCGGGAGAAGCTCTAAAATAATTACAGCTTAGTTCTATAGCCGATTCATGGGAAGCATAAATTTCTCTCGCTTCGTGCCTGATAATATCTTGGATTAAAATGCCTAAAAATAACACAAGCGCCTTATCGTATCCATTAAGAACTAAAAAAAGCGGCGCTCTTACAGCAAGTGCTTTTAAAACCGCAATTTTACCGGGACAAGTTGTTAAATCTGCGATATTTCCGGTTTGTGTCCGGTCTACGAATTCTACAATATCAGAAGTAAAACCGTGAGCATTTAAGGCAAATTCAAAATGCAACCCAAGATTTGTTAATTCATCTCCTGTAGGTGCCCTGATATCTCCAATAAGACGGGCGGGATAACTAGATTTTGTACACGGGTTACTTACCTGAACAAAAGTTGCCATTTTCCTTTTGCTGTTTGAATTTTTATCAGCTCCGCCAATGCCGGGGGCGGCATTTTTTGTCTTTATCATTCTTGCCCAAACCATCAAAAGGCCTTTTGCTTGATTTCTAATATCGCCTTGGGTTAAACCCACACGTAAGGCATTGTAAGCTAAAATACCATAATCACTCTGACGATAATCAGAACAGGCTAACCCTAACTGTTCCTCAAATGATTTTCTATCGGGCATTCTATCACCACCAAAACCACACTCTGTACCATAAGCTACAAGATAACCTGTTCCTTGCGTTATTCGCTGATCTTGGCTTCTTACGACTGGCTTTACTCTCTCCGGAATAACTCCGTCAGGCGAAGCAAAACTAGGAGAACCATTTTGCAAGGCATTACAAAAACTGGTAGGGCCTGCTTCTTTACCAGCCCAAGAAAGCATTCCGCCAAAATCTGTTCCTTGTTGAATTAACCAAGAAGTAAAGACATTGTGATTAGAAATAAAAATAAGGTGATAGCGCATGCGTGGATCAGTAGTATAAATATGTTGTACTTTTCCGCATTGCTCATCAAAGAAAGAACTGAATTTCCTTCCGCCAACAAAAATTACCGCACCTGATCTTACTACGCTCTCTCTAAAAGCTGGATCACAAAACATATTAATAATAAAATCTGGGCATTTATAATTCACAACGCGCCTGACAAAAGTAAGAAATGGCATATCTATAAATTTCACACCTAAGGCCTTTAATTCTCTTGCAGTTATATTTATTGCTCCAAAAGTTCCTTTAAACAATGCTTCCACAAATGCTCTTTTTTGGCTACGTTTAATTGCTAAAAACTCTTTAATGAATTTACGTTTTCGGCTGGGGTCATGGTCTAACTTTTCAAAAAGGTCAACATAATCAACTGCGCCTAATAGTCTCATATATTTTCTAATTAATTCTTGAATCCCTTTTCCTTGCCAACGCTCGATATCTGAACCTTCACTATTACCAAATAAATCGTCTTCAACTACCTTATCAGCAACCTCTTTAAAGATATCTTCGCGTAAAATTTTTGTGTGTACGCTTGAACAACCAGTAATTACATCAGATACGCGTCCAGTAATTTTTACTAAATCAACTTTCCCAAAATACATACAATCACTAAATGGCTCAGCTATACCTAAGCGCCCAAACATATGGCCGTTATAACAAGTCATACCTTCTGGAACAATAGTATGATTGTAATGATGTACTAAAAGATCTACAAAATCCGAATCATCTCTATATTTATCATTGACTACTTGTGGGATTAACAAAGTCGTATTAACTTCGCTGGTAGAAAACAATAATCTCCTTCCAATATTTCCTTCTTTGATATTGTCTTTAATAAATCCTAAAACTACTTTGCGATAAAGTAAGGTTTGCACGGCACGAAAATCATCATCTGGATTTCCGCAATATGCTTCATGGAAAATTTCCGGACAATAAAGCCAATATTCTTTTAATTCCGAATAAGGATTTTTATAACTTTCTACCTTAACATTATTAATGTAATAATTATTAATTGTTATATCAAGATCTATCGCATAAGTTTTAACTCTGGTTAAACATCCTTTAACAATATCAATCAAATCCCCACCTGCAATTGCGCCTCGAGGCACAAGAGCACCCTGTCCTTTAATTGCTCGGGCATACAATATTCCCATTACATGCAGATGTTTTCTGGCCTCAATACTTCCCCAATATTCTTCTAGCACTTTATACCAACCTCTAACTAAATCTGGTTTAAAACTACCCAAGCCGCCAGCCATTAAAACTTTTGCCAATTCTCCGGTGTTGTAAACTGCATCTTCATAGGAACAACCATTTATCTTAATTAAATATTCACAAAAATTTTCTAAAAATCTCTGCGATAATTCGTATTCCATCTGTAGAATAAAAATCTCTCTTCCGTTAACAATATTTACAGCTTTGCGCAGTGCTTCTTTTTTAAAATCTTCTGCCCAGCGCCTATCTATAGAATAGCCTTGTGTATCTTCTTCTCTATCTTGTGCTCGGATTATACGCGCAACGCTGGCTCGCGCTTGTTCTTCTAATAAAAGATTATCTTGATGAGTTGCACCACTTAAAGCACCGCTATCGTGGGCTAAGGTAAGAAATAATTCAAAGGGATCATTGAGGATGGATTGATCAAGATAATATAAATCTCTTTGGAATGCACCATAAAATAGATCAAAAGGCCCGGCGCGCAATTTACCCTGATCAGCTAAAAGTTCTTCCAATTGAGGAATTAAATCTGTTTTGTTTATTGCTGTTAAAGCCTGTTTTAGCTGCTTTAAAGTTTGTAAAACTTTTTGGTGTTGCGCGCAAGTGAGCTGCCTAATTTGTGATTGTTTTTGGGAAATTTCCGCAGCAATTTGTTCAGGGGTCAATTCTTCCCCAGATTTGGAGCAGGCAGGGTCAGATGGACGATTCCCGGAAATATCTTCTCTTTCATCTGTCACATCTAAAAATTCTGTGGAAACAATATCTTTACTTTCTAATTCTCTTATTACTCTCCAAAAATCCCTATCACCAGTATAAACAGGAGTTATTCCTAAATCAGAATCTAAAATGGCTCTTCTACAATCGTCACTTAATCCAAATAATGTCCCTTCTTGTTCGTGCGCAGACATGCATGACATTCTGGCAATTCTTGCTATGCATTCATTTCTATCCCTCGGCACAGTTGTGGTATATAAATAAATAATCTCCTTGATTTCTACAAGTCTATCTTGCCCTTGAATGCAGGTTCTCACCCGTTCAAAATAACCATCAGAACGTCTTTGTTGGTAACACATGAAGTGATTTTGTGAATCATGCGGCTTACCTGCATATATCCGGCCAGCAATGGAAAAGAACCAAAATATATCATCCGCAATTAATCCTAACCTTGCATTTGAATTGGGGTAAATAAAATCTTGGGCAATATGTTTATAGCCAAATTTTGTCCCCACCAATCTTGCGCTAAGCGAAGATTTTCCTGCGCAAGGATGGCCAAAAATTATAATTCCTTCCCCAGTTCTTTTATCGCCTAAGAGATTTCCGTGGAGCGTTGAAATTGCCTGTGCTTGTTTTAGAGCAGAAATTCCTTCTAATAAATTTTTTCTACCCGCAGCCCTTTCTTTAAAACTATCCAAGTACACCTGAACTTGCTCAGTAGATCTGGAATTTAGACTCTCTAATGTTGCTAAATTAATACCTAATTCATAAATTGCAGCTGAAATAAAAGGAGCCTCTATGTGTTCTGATTCAAAACCCACCATAGAAGATAAATATTCCAAAGGTTCTACTCTTTCATCTAGAGAACGATAAAAGTCCACTGGTGACAATTTGTGATATCTTACCCGTGCGGCAGTACAACTTAATTCTCTTATTTTAGCGCGAATCTCGTCAGGACTTAATTCGGGCCTTGGCCCTGCAATAAGTTCTACAGCCGATTCAAGATATCTGTCATATAGTGCTGGTGAGGTATACAAGGTATTATCCATATCAAAAATGAGGATTTTTTGAGCGTGGTGGGATTGAGATTTATTATTTGACAAACCAAAAATTATACAAGAGTCTGTGTTATTAGTAAATCTGCGGGGTTTTCTGGCCAAACCAACTAATGTATCAATAATTACTCCTACTTCTGCTAAAGAAAGTTTATACTTTTCTTCAAATTCAGTATCTCTATTAAAATAAGCCTCTAATTCTTCATTTACCCCTATACATAATTCCTGGAATCTCCGACCTAATAGATTCAACTCAAATTTACTTTCGGTATTAATACTAAGATCGGCATTTTGTTGGGTAGGTAAAACAAATCTATCCTCCATATCTCGGACACCATCTCTTCTAAGCCAATTGGTAAGCGTCTGTAAAGGCGAATAATTTCTTTCAGTAACATCACGAATAGTACGCCTCACAATTCTTAATAAAGGACTTGCCTTAAGACAGATTTTATATAGTCTTGCTCCTTGAGACAAGTGAGCAAGTTGGGATTGTCGCTGGAGCAGAGCCTGATTAGCTATATTTATCATTCGTGGATATAATGCGTAAATTCCTTCAATTAGTAAAATTTGGTCTTGTCTTAGTTCTACTGAAAACCTATCTTCGGGTCTATCCCTAGGTATACCACCTTCAAAATCATATTCTCCATTAATAGAACCTCTGCCGTCTCTAATAATTACGCTGATATCTCTTTGTATTTGCTCCCAATTATAGGCATCGGGTGAATCATTATCGTATTGCTCCCCGGAAATTCTCCTTTGGGCTCTAGGAGCAAAATATCTATCCAAACCAATAACCACAAAATTTGCTGTATTCGCTTGCGCAATACCATTTGCCCAAGTAGTTTTACCCGATGATGTAGGTAATCCCATTAATACCACTCTATATCCTTGGCGGCGCTTAAGCTCTAATAAAGCAAATAACCTATTTCTAACTATAGAGGTATAAACAAATTTATCTTTTTTATCAAAGACGGGACTAAATAAAATGCGATATAATTTTATTAATGATTTTTTGAGAGAATTTAGGAATTTATATTTACTAACAATATGCACCCACTCCCAAATTTTAATTAAAACTGAATCAAAAATATTTCTAATCCACTCCAGCCACGGAAGGTTAGGCCTGTTAAATGCTTTTTGTGTATTTTGCATTGCTTTATTTTCATCTGTATCATTATTGGCGATATGCGAGATGAGTTCGTGGTAAAAGATTTTAAGTTGTTGGACTTTAGGTAGAGTAAAATAATAAAGATGGAGGAAAACTGTATATGTTGCAATATCGCAGCTAGCAACATTACCTTGGGTAAAAGATAAGTTTGTGGTTACAACTAAAAT
>JBFMBJ010000086.1:0-5575 GCA_040755235.1 Candidatus Omnitrophota bacterium | reverse complement strand
ATTGACTATAATTCTTTAGAAGAAATTGATAAATGGGCGATAATGAAAGTTTATAAACTGCAACTCGAGTTGCATAAGTATTATGAAGAATTTCAGTTTTATAAAGTCTATCAGGGAGCGTATAATTTTTGTATAGATACATTATCCAGTTTTTATCTTGATATTTTAAAGGATAGGTTGTATACTTATGCATCTAATTCTCAACAGCGACGCTCTGCTCAAACGGCTTTGTATGAGATTATTATAAATTTAACAAAAATGATTGCTCCAATTTTGGTATTTACTGCTGAGGAAATTTGGCAAAACATATTACATAAAGAAAATGATGAAAGTATTCATTTAAGTGTTTGGCCGAAGGTAGATAAAAGAATTATTGATAATAATCTAGATGATAATTGGTCTAAGATTATGACTTTGCGAAAAACCGTTCTTAAAAAAATAGAAGAAAAAAGAGCGCTTGGCGCAATAGGTAGTTCCTTAGAAACTCAAATTACTCTTTTCTGTAAAGATAAAAAAGAATACGAATTTTTAGAAAAATATCTAGCAGATTTACCAGCAATTTTTATTGTTTCAGGAGTAAATTTAAAACTTGATCCAGAGATAGAAGAAAAGTGCCTTGTAGAAAAAGCTAGTGGCAATAAATGTAATCGTTGTTGGAATTATAGTGTTAGCGTAGGAGAGAACTCAAAATACCCAGATTTATGCCAAAAATGTTTAGTTAAAGGAGGATTTTAATTAGATGAAAAACAAAATGAATAAAAAAGAATTAAAAATTTTTAAAGATTTAATTTTAAAAAGAAAGGAAGAAATCTTAGAAGGTATAAAACATATTTCCGATGATACTTTAAAGAAGTCACAGAAGGATGCAGCCGGTGATATTTCAGGGTATACTTATCATATGGCTGATGTTGCTACTGATACTTATGATCGGGAATTTTCATTAGGGATTGCCTCAAGCGAGCGAAAAGTTCTTTATGAAATTGAAGATGCGCTTAAAAAAATAGAAGAGGGATCCTACGGTTTTTGTGAAATCTGTAAAAAATCAATATCAAAAGCAAGATTAAAAGCAGTGCCTTATACAAAAATGTGTGTAGACTGTCAAGAGACAAAAGAAAAAAAATAGCTTTATTTGGTTTATTGTTTTTATTAGACCAACTTACCAAATTTTACTTTTCTAAAATACTTCTCTTCGGAGAAAGTATTTCCATTATTAATAATATCTTTCATATTACTTTAGTTTATAATAAGGGAGCGGCTTTCGGGATTTTTCAGGGAAAGGTTTTTCTTTTTATCATAGTTTCTATCCTGGCAATTTATTTAATTTTATTAAATATTAAACACAAAGATATAAGTTTTAACTGGATTTTAATTTTAGCTGGTGCTTGTGGGAATTTGTTAGATAGATTACGCCTTGGTTATGTTGTAGATTTCCTAGATTTTCGGATTTGGCCGGTATTTAATATTGCCGATAGCTATATTACGATAGGTATATTTCTAATAATATTAGATTTATTAAAAAATAAAAAAGATGTATCCGATTCTATTTAATCTTGGACCATTAAAAATTTATTCTTATGGATTTATGCTGGCTTTAGCTTTTCTTGTGGCTAGTTTTCTTATTCAACGCGATTTAGATAAAAAAGGCATAGATAAAGAGATAAGCTTTAATTTAACTTTTTTTACTTTAATTTGGGGAATTCTTGGCGCACGATTTTTTTATGTAATTTTACATTTTGAAGAATTTAAATATTCAATTTGGGAAATTTTTAAGATTTATCACGGCGGTTTAACTTGGTATGGTGGGTTAACTTTCGGCTTAATATTTGTTATCACTTATCTAAAATTAAAAAAAATACCAATTTTATTGGTTTTTGATACGGGAATTCCTTATATTGCCTTAGCACAAAGTATAGGTAGAATCGGGTGTTTATTAAATGGTTGCTGTTTTGGAAAAGCATCCTTTGAATACGGATTATATTTTCCTGTATACGAAAAATTTTTAATCCCTACACAATTAATTTCATCTTTAGCGCTCTTATTAATTTATGGAATTTTGCGTTGTTTATCTAGGAAAGATTTGAAACCGGGCATAATTTTATTTACCTACTTATTTTTATATTCGACAAAAAGATTTTTTATAGAATTTTTACGCGCAGATAGCCCAATGGATTTTGGGCCTTTAAGTATTTTTCAAATTATCAGTCTTTTAATAATGATCGTTTCTTTGGTAGTTATTTTTATTTTAAGTAATGTTAAAAGAATTCGAAGTTAAAATACAAGATTCAGGCTTACGCCTAGATCTATTTCTTTTAAAGAAGCTCAGCGAAGATAATATTAATATCTCTCGCACCTTTATAAAAAACTTGATTAATGAAGGAAGGGTTGCTTTAAATAAGGATATTTTAAAGCCAAATTATAAAGTAAAATTACTAGATAAAATAGTCGTTGATTTAATCTTACCAAAAGGTCCACAAGTAAATCCTGAAAAAATTAATTTAGATGTTCTTTACGAAGACGAAGATATTATTATTGTAAATAAACCCGCGGGGTTAGTGGTGCATCCTGGGGCAGGAAATCTTACAGGAACTCTTGTGAATGCGCTTTTAAATCATACAAAAAATCTATCTACCATTAATCCTTTAAGGCCAGGGATAGTACATCGTTTGGATAAAGATACCTCAGGCCTAATGGTAGTTGCAAAAAATAATAAGGCGCATTTATATCTGATTAAGCAGTTTTCTAAGCATGATATAAAAAGACTTTATATCGCTGTTGTAAAAGGTAAGGTAGAATTTGACGAAGGCGTAATTGATATCCCGATTATGCGCCATACGCGTGACAGAAAAAAGATGTCTGTAGGTTTTACTGAAAGTGCAAAAGAAGCAAAAACTTTCTATAAGGTTATAAAACGTACGCAAGATTACAGTATTTTAGAGCTTACTCCCTATACCGGACGGACTCATCAATTACGTGTACATTTAGCTTATTTGGGTTATCCAATTCTAGGCGATAAAAAATACTCAAAATCCAAAGATAATTGTCGTCTTATGCTACATGCTAAATTATTAGGATTTATTCATCCTACTACTAAAGAAGAGGTAGAGTTTAGTTCAAGATTACCAGAAGAATTTATTAAGTTGATGTAATAAACAATTTTTGATATAATAAGCAAGTTAAATGAAGACACAACTTACGGAATAAAATGACGTAAGTTGTATGTCTAAATTTTACCCCTCACCTATTTTTGTGGATATGCTAGATTTCATTTTATGCGTGATGGGGGAATATTACTATTGAATTAATTTTAGTACTTTTTCAAAAATAGGTGAGGGGTTTAATTCACAGACGCTTCGCTACAATTTATGTTCACCTTGTTCCATAAATTATCTGTTCATTAAAGGAGGTAAAAAAATGAATTCCAAAGGTAAAGTTCTAACCATTATTTTAGTATTTTTACTGGCTTTGTCTTTAGCGGGTATTTTTATGCAATATTCTTTATACAACCAAGAAAAAAAGAATCGCATTGGCTTGGAAGAAAAATTAAAAGGTTTACAAAATGAAAAGAAAAATATAGAGAATAGTTTAGAAAATAAAAAACAAGAGATTGTACAATTACAAAAGCGGCTTGAAGATGCAAGCGCCCAAATAAAATCCCTACAGGACGATTTACAGAGCGAAAAGAAGATGAAAGAATCCATGCTCCTAGATTTAAGCCAGGCAAAAACCGATTTAGATTCTATAAAAGAAGAATTAAATAGAGAAAAAGAAGAAAGAAATGATCTGAAGGTAAAGTTAGAGAAAACGCTAAAGGATTTTAAGGAGACAGAGACTCAATTAGAGCAGGTAAAGATAGCAAAGTCCTTAGTAGAAAATAAACTTAAAGAACTTGATCAGCAAGGTTCTAAAGTAGAGTTGGGCAAGATTGTAGTGACTCCAGAGCAATCACAAGTAGTTACTACACAAAAAGCTTCGATGCCTATTGAGGCAAGTATTTTATCCGTAAATAAAAAATATAATTTTATTGTGATAAATGTTGGGCAAAAAGATGGCGTCAAGGTAGGCGATATTTTTTCTATTTATCGCAATAACAAATATATTGTTAATGCCCGCGTTGAAGAAACTAGAGAAAATATGTCTGTTGCCAATTTAGAAGATAAAAAAATGGCTGGCAAAATAAAAGAAGGTGATGTAGTTATCAGGCAGTAATAATGAGATCCTATCAACTAAAGCCAGCACTTTCCTTAGAAGGCGTAATAACTTTACCCGCCGATAAATCTATAGCTCATCGAGCTATAATTATTGCAAGTCTCGCCAAAGGTAATACAAAGATAAAAAATTTTGTTTTTAGTAAGGACTGTTTCTCTACTATTAATGCCTTTCGGCAATTAAATATTAAAATAAAAATAAAAAACAAAAAAGAGGTTATAGTCTTTGGCAAAGGTTTATTTGGTCTCAAATCGCCAAAAGTGCCGATTTTTACAGGCGAATCAGGTACAACTATGCGTTTATTAGCGGGTATTCTTTGTGGCCAAGATTTTGTTTCGACCTTAAGAGCAGCACAGTCTTTATCCAAACGTCCAATGAAAAGAATTACAGAGCCTTTGCGTTTAATGCAAGCAAATATTTTTGGCGTAGTAGAAAACAAAGAAGAATATCCACCTTTAGTAATTAGACCAGGAATATTAAAAGGTATTAATTATACATTGCCGGTTGCAAGCTCTCAAGTTAAATCTTGTTTGTTATTTGCCGGGCTTTATGCAAAAGGAAAAACAACTATTATAGAAAATATTCAATCACGCGATCATACAGAACGAATGTTAAAAATGTTTAAAGCTCAGATTAAGGTTAATAACCTTAAAGTAACTATCGTAAAAACACCCAATTTACATTCCCCAGGCAATATCCAGATACCCGGAGACATTTCTTCTGCCAGTTTTTTTATTGTGGGAGCAGTAATTTTACCGGGGTCAAATCTATTAATCAAAGACGTGGGGTTAAATCCTACTCGCTTGGGACTGATTAATGTTCTTAAGCGAATGAAGGCAAATATTACCATTTTACCAAAAGACAAAAATAATCAAAGTGAACCTAGAGGAGATATTTTAATAAAGAGTAGTTCTTTAAAAGGTACGGTAATTAGAAAACAAGAAGTTCCAAGTTTAATCGATGAATTACCGATTTTAATGATTGCAGCAGGCCTTGCCAAAGGAAAAACTGTTATAAATGGAATTGAAGAATTGCGTCACAAAGAAACAGATCGTATTAAATCTATGCTTTTAAATTTAGAAAAGATGGGTGTAAAAATAAAACTTCAAGAAAAACCAGAAGAGATGTTAATAATTGAAGGTAGAGAAAAGTTTTATGGTAGTTCTAATTTGCAAAGTTTTGGTGATCATCGCACAGCTATGAGTTTAATAATTGCAAGTTTACGCGCAAAAAAACCATCAAAAATTGATGATGTAGATTGTATTAAAAAATCTTTCCCAAACTTTATAAAAATACTAGATTCTCTTGTAGTTAGATAGGGCTTTTAAATAAAATTTCATTTGACATTAGCTAAGTCCTTTGGTATATT
>JBFMBJ010000085.1:0-5600 GCA_040755235.1 Candidatus Omnitrophota bacterium | reverse complement strand
TAGCGATGTCTTGATAAGTTGTGCATTCTCCTCCCAAAACTGCTGATAGACAACTGACATGCGTCCCCGATATTTCTCCAGAAATTTTTTTATTTTGCGTATCAATAGTTAAAAACATTTGTCCACTTCCCTGGTCACTACAATTTTCTCTAATATAAGGACCTTTTCCAGAAAAAATAACTGGCTTAACTACTTCTGGCTCAGCTACTGTAATCCTGATAAAACCTTCTGCAGTTTCTTCAGGGTTTGCAGAATCCGTTAAAACCACACTAATATCATGCTGACCCAAATCATTAAATGGAACAACTATAGTTGCATCCTTATCTCCTGCTATTCTCTGACCATCGACCGTCCAAGAAAATTTATAAGGCTTAATCCCACCAAGAACATTAGCTGTGGCTTTTATTTTCTCACCGGGTTTAATTTTTAAACGATCTACCTCTATTTTTACTTCTGGTGATTTTACTACAATTAAAATAATTCCCGCTTCTTCTGCGACTTGTGGCTTACTAGAATCGGTAACTTCTACCCTCACTTCATGTTCTCCGGGAGTATTAAGTTTTACGGTTGCTGTAGGATTAATTGCCTTGGGATAAGCTTTGCCATCCATTACCCATGCATATTTATAAGGCTTAATTCCACCTGCAACTTTAGCGGTAATTTTTACTTTTTGGCCCATAGAGATTTCTATATGTTCTGCACTTAATTCTACAGACATTGGTTTAACAATTATAGTAATTGATGCTTCTGCAGTCTCTTGTGGATCTTCTGAATCTGTAACTACTACTTTTATAATATGTTCTCCGGGAAGATTTATCTTTGCAGTTGCTGTAGGATTCACTGCGCTCGGATAAACTTTCCCATCCATGGACCATGCATATTTATAAGGCTTAACTCCACCTGCAACTTTAGCGGTAATTTTTACTTTTTGGCCTGGTGCAATTTCTGTAGAATCTGCCCCTAATTCTATCTCTAAAGGTTCGATTTGTTTAACCTGTTTGGTTGGAATTGGTTTTTCAGATGGCCTTAGTTTATCTTCTGGTTTTTCTACTGGCTTTGGTTTTTCTTCTGGTTTTTTCTTCCCAGTAAGTGCGGCAATAATATCTGATGCGCGTTCTTTATATTTAGTATTAATTTCTTCTAAAAAATGATTCCACCAACGCTCGGTATCTTCTAATGCTAAGGTACTAGCAATACTAAATAATGTTAATCCAGATTTAGGATCAACCAACCTGCCCTCTTCGGATTTTGCATTATCTTTGCTGATATCATCATGTAATACATCGTAACCTTCGCCTGTGGCATAATTTAAAGCTCCTCGAAATGTTTCCCCGCGTTGACGCTGATATTCTTTATCGGGAAGAAATACAACGCCGCGATATTTATTTTCTTTTCTTAATTTAGAAATAGCAATTGACCTACCACCTATTTCGCGCGCAGTAAAGTAACCTGAACGCAAACCCTCTGGCCTTTTCCAACCATCTAAACTAAAAGGAAGTATTGGTTTAATATCATGCTGTGGAACATAATTTTTTAAAGAAAGCTCTACGTAAGTCGAATGCGAATAAAAATCTTGTATAACATGAAACATTCTGCCTAAACATTCTAAAGCGTCATTACGTGCTTGTATGTTTTTATCTGCCTGAGCCGCTAAAGTTAAGGCATCATTAAATTCTTTAAGTACGTATTTAATAGATTCTTCAATTTCATTATTATCGAAATGGTGTACGGAATCGAAGAAATAAGTTGGGTATGTATCCTGGTCAGTATTTCCTTTATCAATATATTTAAAAGCTTCTTGAGTAAATTGATCTCCTATAGCCGCCAAGGTAATATTTTTGTGTATACGCCCACCCCAAACTGTGAAAGTTTTAAAGGCATAGAGATCTTTTGCTAAAAAAAAGATTATAAAAAATAATAAAATTATGCTTATTCGATTTTTAAACATTATTTTTCTCCTTATTATATATTATCGGTAATTTGTAAAACTAAGCGGCAAAGGAAAATCAAGGCTTCTTAAATTAATAATTACTGTTTGCAAATCATCTTTTTTTGCAGATAGCACTCTTAATTTCTCACCTTCAATTTGAGTCTGCACTTTTAAATTTAAGTCTTTAATAATTTTCACTAAATCCTTAGCTTTTTCTTTTGGGATACCTGTTGCAATATCAACGGATTGCCTAAGCGTACCTTCAAATGCTTTTTCTGGCTCAAGAAAAGTAAGGGATTTATAAGAAATACCCCTTTTGGCAAGACGCGTGGTTAACATATCTCTTAAAGCCCTTAACTTAAAATCATCGTCACCAATTAAAATAATCTTTTTTTCTTCACGTTTAAATTCAATTGTCGATTTGCTATCTTTAAAATCATAACGCTGCGCAAGCTCTTTTTTTGCTTGATTTACCGCATTATCTACTTCTTGTAAATTTACTTCTGAAACGATATCAAAAGAAAAATTCTGCCCCATAAATTTCTCCTTGTCTAATAGGACAATACCCGCGCAATTCGAATTAGCGCAGGGTATATTTATTTACCCGCTACCCAATCCAAATTCTTTTGCAGTTCTTTTTTAGCTAATTCATGGTTGGGATTTAATTCAATTGCCTTCTTAAAAGATTCATTAGACTTATCAATTAAAGATTTATCCTTTAATTCATAAGAAATAAAACGGTAGCATACCCCCAAACCATAGTAGGCATCTGGATTATCTGCTTCTTGCTCTAGTGAAAATTTAAAATAATTTTGGGCTTCTTTATAATTTTTTTGTTTCCAACATAAATCATATGCTTTTTTATAGTAGGCTTGCGCTAAAATGTGCCTGCCCATCCCAAAATCCATTTGTGCCAAGGCCTGTTTTGCATAATCAATGGCTTTATCATAGTTACCCATTTTAATTAAAAAACTACTGTAATTGATTTTTGACCAAGCAGATTTGGGTTCCAGCTTTATGCGTTCAAGATAAGTTTCTTCTGCAGCCTTGTAATCTTTTCGCAAGCGATAAATTCCACCAAGCACTTCGTATGCAGCAACTCTTAATTTTTTTTCCTGTGTCTTATTAAGTACATCTTTTGCTTTCTTTTCGGCCTCCACAAGATTATTTTCTTTACTCGCGATTTCGGAAAACAAAATATCCGTTTGTGCCTGGTTAGGTTTTAAATTTTCTGCGGCTTGAGCCATATTTTTGGCATTCGTTAAATCTTTTTGAAAAAGATAAACATAACCCTTGGCGATATGCGCTTCGTATAACTTTGGGTTAATTTCTAAGGCCTTATTTAAATAAAGATGCGCGCTCTCTAAGTTTTGTGGTTCGTAATTATCATAATTAATATAGCCTAATTTATATTCCGCCCGAGCTAACCCTACATAAGAAAGAGCGTAAGTTGGGTTTAATTCTAGTATCCTTTTAAGATATCCTTGAGCTTCATATAAAGAATAGGTATTCCCGCCATAGTTATCAAGTATATTTAATGCTTTTTGATAAAGTTCGTCTTCTAATAAAGAATTAGCGGAATTATTTTCTATTGCAAAAATATTTTTTGAAGAGAATAAAAAGAAACTAACAAAAATTACTGCCATATTTAAAAGATAATTTGATTTAAAACATTTTTTATGCATATAATCTCTCCTTTATTTTAGCCTTTCAGAAATCTCATAAAGAATACTCTCGGCAATATTTGGCTTGGGGAACATCATTTTTCTTGCTGCGATTATAATATTAATTTTATCTTTTTCTCTTTGTAAAATTCTTATAATTATATCAACACTGTGTATCTTACCTTTTATAACACCTAACTTCCTATCTTGTTTAATAATCTCACCTACTCTATCCATCGCCTTTAGGCTTATTTCATAAACATTATTAAAATCTGCATTAAAGCTAGCTTCTATGCTATCTTTAGCAATTAAACTAGTTGTTATTTTTATAGGAATAATATAAGTAGTAGCCAAGGCATAGATGCCATATGTTTCCATGCCCTTTAAAAAGGTCGAACCCAGAGAATCTGCTAAAATCAACATAGCTAATTGATTAAAGCTTGTAACATTTTTATATATTTTTTTTATATTTATATCTTTTATTTCAGGAAGTGGCCTATCAGATAAACTAAAATCTTTTTTAACCAATTTACCTATACTTAATTTTAACATTTCAATATGCAGCGATAGTGCCTTTAGATCTATTTCCTTTCCTTCTTTAATAAATTTAAGACTATCTACATTTGTTTTGCCATCTTTATTTTTTATGATTAGTAGTTCTTTTAACTCAAACTCAACTAAAGCAAAATGTAATTGTTTCTTTAATAAAGCAGATAAATCGTATTCAATATTAATCAAAGGGATGTCTGCCATTATCCCTTGAGGAAAACCTCCGGGATTGTATATTTTTAAACCTTCTATTTCTACATTGCTATTCATTAAATTAAAAGAAAATCTATCGATATCAACTTTTGCTCCTACAAAATAACTAACCCTATTAATAATTATTGCTTTTACTATTCTGTCTTTTGTTAAAAATAAATAAAATCCAGAAAATAAAAGTATTATAAATAAAATAATTAATAGCTTTTTAATAAAATTCATCGTAATCTAATTTTGGTTTGATAGTTAGTATTATACTACTTAAGAAAGATATTTTAAAATTATTTATAAAAATAAAAACGCCCCAAAAATTTTGGGGCGTTTTTAAAAACATTCCTTAGACTTAAATTTATTTTTTCCCGTCTAAAATCTTTTCTGCTTCCTTACGGTATGCATCCATAACATAAGGAATATTGGTAATTTCCTCTGCTTCTTTAGTTAAACTCATCAAGTCAGAGCGAGAAACAGTACTTAAATTAAAGTTGCGTGAACCAGCCATTAATTGCTGTAGGCCAACCTTAATTCTTTGCGAGAAGGTATAAATTCCCACTGCACCCAAAGGAATATCCTTCATATCATCACCATATTTCTCCGCTAATTCTTCATAGCAGACAAATATTTCTTCTGGCTTCACACCAAATTCAGATACTGTGGGCGGAAGGGTATTTGTCTTAATCCATTCGGTAATATTTTTACCGACAAAACCCGGAATCATTAACGCTCTCCCCATACAAACCGCCTTGATATAAGGTGCACCCAAAGCAATTACCTTAAAAATATGATCTTCTAAACTAAAGCCACCGGCAATGGCAATATCTGGAATGCGCATTTTTTTCTTGGCTAATTTTTCGCAAAATTCATAGGTGAGTGCCTGTAAATAAAGCGTGGGGATTCCCCATTCCTGCATCATCCGCCAAGGAGACATCCCTGTTCCGCCCGGAGCACCATCAATAGTCAAAAGATCAATTTTTGCCTCTGAAGAATATCTAATTGCCTGTGCAAGTTCGACCATAGAATAAGCGCCGGTTTTTAAGGTAATCCTTTTAAATCCTAAATCGCGTAAACGCTTTATTTCTTTCATAAAACCTTCATGCGAAACAAAACCCAGGCGCGAATGTCTTTCGAACTCTTTAATCGCACCAGTTTTAAAAGCCTCTTGATTTGCTTTTAAAGTCGGATCAGGTGTTACAATGTAACCGCGGCGTTTTAATTCTTTTGCGCGTTCTAGATCTTTTACTTTTATT
>JBFMBJ010000084.1:0-5610 GCA_040755235.1 Candidatus Omnitrophota bacterium | reverse complement strand
TAACTTATGAAACAAGGCTTTTTGTAGGTCTTGTTCCAGTTATCGAACAAAATAGCCCAAATGTTTTAGATATTACACCTATTACAGAAGCTCTAAAAACAAATAGCTTAGTAGTTCTAAAAAATCACGGTGTAATAACCATAGGAGATACATTATTAGATACTTTATTTTTAACAGAAATCTTAGAAGAAGCAGTAGAAATGCAGGCAATTGCAAAATTATTTAATAATTCAAGAAACGAGATCACACTACAAGAAAAAGAAAAGATTAATCTTTCAAAAAAATATAAATTATTTTCTAAAGAACAGATTGAAACAGTCGTGGATTTGGTGAATAAAAATATAGATATTCAAAAACAGGGCCAAGTATTAGATTTGACTATGAGATTAGCCATAAAATTAGACCAGACGCAAAGTGTTTTTAATATGCATTTTGAAAAAGGAAAAATCTCAAAAATTACTAATGATGAAAATGCGGATTTTTTAATTTCTGGGCCAGATTATATTTGGAAGGCAATTTTTAACCGCACCTTAGATCCTTTTGTCGCCACCACCCAGAAAAAATTAAAACTCAAAGGCGATTTTGCTCGTCTCTCACGCTGGTATCCAGTATTTGTAAGAATTTTTGAAATCTGGGGCCAAGTCCCAGTAGAATAAAGAAATGGGTGGCTTGGATTAATTTTGGAACAGGGCGTCTGGAAGCTTCGAGCGGGCAAGGTTCCCCGTCGTTTTGTTTCGCTTTTGCGAAGCAAAACGAAACAGCGGGGAGAACGAGAAGCTGGAAGCGAGTGCAGTTGCGGCTCGCTGGGACGCAACAAGCGTCCCTGTGAGAAATAATCCAAGACAGGACCCAAAAAATATAGATAGGAAGTGATTATGGAATATCAAATGTTTATTAATAATGAATTTTGCAATTCCGAAAGCGGAAATTTTTTAGAAAGTATTAATCCTGCAACCGGGAAAGTATTTGCTAAATTTCCCAAAGGTACTACCAAAGATATGGATAGAGCAATCCAAGCAGCTCGTCTTGCTTTTGACAAAGGTGATTGGCCAAGACTTTCTTGGCGTGAACGCTCCATGTATTTGCGTAAAATTGCTGAACTGATCGCCCAAGAAGCTTATAATTTAGCGCAATTAGAAACACAAGATAATGGAAAATCGTTAAAAGAAACAACTTTCATTGATATTCCGATGAGTGCAGATGTTTTTGATTATTTTGCAAGTATCCTTAGTGAAGCAAAAGGAGAGGCGAATTTATTAACCAAAGAAAATCTTAGTTACACGCTTTATGAGCCAGTGGGAGTGGTGGGTGCAATTGTGCCATGGAATTATCCAATGCTCTTAGCTTGTTGGAAAGTAGCCGCAGCACTTGCCGCAGGAAACACCATAGTTCTTAAACCATCACAAGAAACTTCTTTATCAGTTTTGGAATTGGCAAAAATTATTAAAAAAGTAGATTTACCTAAAGGGGTATTTAATGTTGTAACTGGCCTGGGTTCAGAAATTGGAACCAATCTTGTTGAAGATAAAAGGGTAGACATGATTAGCTTTACCGGCTCCAGTAGCGTGGGTAAAGAAATTATGAAACTTGCAAGTAGTAATGTTAAAAAATTATTGTTGGAACTGGGCGGAAAATCTGCAGATATTATATTTAGTGATTCTAATTTAGAAGAGGCAGTAAATGCCGCGATTTTAAGTAATTTTATGAATCAAGGACAAATGTGCGTAGCTATGTCTCGGGTCTTAGTAGAAGAAATAATATACGAGCCATTTATAAAGCTTTTAGTGGAACGTACCAAAAAAATAAAAATCGGCGATGGCCTTGATCCTTCGACTCAAATGGGACCGTTAATTTCCCAGAAACAGCGCAAGCACGTATTAGATTGTATTAATAAAGGTTTAAGCGAGAAGACAAAGCTTCTTTGCGGAGGAAAGATTCCAGATGACCCAATCTTAAAAGATGGTTTTTATTTGGAACCTGCAATTTTTACTGAGCTAAATTATAATTCAAGCCTTTTTAATGAAGAAATTTTTGGCCCAGTTATGTCAGTGGTAAAATTTTCCGATGAGGCAAGTGCAATAGAAATTGCAAACAATTCAATTCAAGGCCTGGCTTGTTCAATCTGGACAAATGATTTAAAAAAGGCGCACCGCATGGCTTGCGAAATTAAAGCCGGGACTGTTTGGGTAAATAATTTTGGCGGATTTTATGCTGAGATGCCTTTTGGCGGTTATAAAGAAAGCGGTTTTGGTAAAGAATTAGGTAAAACCGGCCTCTTAAATTATATGCAATTAAAGCATATTAATATTAATTTAGAAAAGAAACCCCTAATTACTACTTGGTATGGATTTTAATTATTAAAAATCCTAAATTCAAAACTCTAAGCTTTAAATGGTTCGACTATACTCACCATCCTGAGTGAAGTCGAAGGACAAATTCAAATTTCAAAATTCTAATTTTTAAAATTTCCCGTTTTGGTCATTTGAGTTTTGAATTTTGATATTGTTTAGGATGCAAAACTTAGTGTTTAAATTTTTATAATGATAGATATAAAAAATCTTACCTTAGAAGAGCTAGAAAAAATATTTTCTACCTTTAGTTTAGAACGTTATCACGCCTCCCAAGTATTTTCTTGGGTTTATCAAAAAGAAATACAAGATTTCTCTCTCATGACAGATTTATGCAAAGATTTGAGAAAATTATTAGAAGAGAAATTCTATTTTTCTAAAATTATCTTAGAAAATAGAAAGACTTCTAGGGATGGTACAGAAAAATTCCTTTTGCAACTTTTTGACGGAAATTTTATTGAAACTGTAGTTATCCCAACAGAAGAACGCCTGACTATTTGTATCTCAACACAAGTGGGTTGCAAATACCGTTGTTTATTTTGCGCAAGCGGCCGGTTAGGATTTAAAAGAAATTTAACCACCTCTGAAATCATTAACCAATTCCTATTTGCAAAAAAAGAATTAAAACAAAATTTTACTAATATTGTTTTTATGGGGATAGGCGAGCCGTTAGATAATTACGATAATCTCCTCTCGGCAATTAGAATTTTAAATTCACCAAAAGGAATAAATTTCGGCGCACGGCGCATGACCATATCAACAAGTGGTATTATTCCAGCGATCGAAAAATTACAAAAAGAAAATTTACAAATAGAATTATCCATTTCCCTGCATGCCCCAAATGATAAAATTAGGAACCAATTAATGGGTATAAATAAAATTTATCCATTAGAAAAATTAATTAAGTCTTGTAAAAAATATATCGCAAAAACAAATCGAGCGATTACTTTCGAATACATTTTATTTCACAATATAAATTCTTCAGTCCTTTGTGCCCAAGAATTGGCCAATTTACTAAGAGGTCTAAATTGCAAGGTAAATATTATTCCTTATAATGAGATAAAAGAACTGGGATATCAATCACCTAGAAAGCTGGAGATGCTTTTATTTTATCAGACCTTGAAAAAATTAAAGATTTCTGCCATAATAAGAAGGCCACGCGGTAAAGATATAGAGGCAGCCTGCGGGCAACTAAGGTTAAAAAAAATTCAAAATTCAAATATCAAAAATCAAAATGGTAGTTAAAAAATCAAAAGCACATAATAAAAAACAAAAAAAGCGTATTTTTATTTATAATTTTACAATTTGTATTCTAATTTTTACATTTTTTTCTGGTTGTATTGCGCAAGATATTACTAATATCGATTCCAAAGGTAAAAACGTAATTTGTTTCGGAGATAGCATTACTGCTGGCGAAGGAGCAGGGCCAGGTGAGGCATATACGGTGTATTTAGCAAAAAAATTAGCACCTTATCCGGTAATCCGCTCTGGAGTTGACGGAGAAATCACGACAGAAGCCTTAGAACGCATACAAAGTGACGTTTTAGATAAAGATCCGCTTTTAGTAATTATTGAATACGGAGGAAATGATTTTTTAAGAAAGATTCCTTTAGAAAAGACTTTAGAAAATTTGGAAAAAATGATTAAATTTTGTCAGCGAAAAGGGGCAATGGTGGCGCTTTGTGAAATGCGCGCAGGAATAATTATGAAAGAATATTCACCGCTCTATAGAAAATTGGCCAGAAAATATAAAACAATAGTAGTTTCTAATCTCTTATCTGGTATCTGGTCAAATCCAAAATTATTATCTGATGTAGTTCATCCTAATGCCCAAGGATATGAATTAATCGCTACTAAAGTTTATTGGGCGATAAAACCCGCCTTATTAAAAAATCAAATAGAACGTAATAAAACCTAGGTTTTAATATATTAAAAAGAAATAATGCGCAGATTTATTTTATATTTATTTAGATGGCAATTAAGTACGCCAATTCTTTGGCTTGTAGTAAGGAATTTAGGTGCCGGCATTTGGGCAACGGTAATTGCTAATTTAATAGGAGGAGTAATTTTCTTCTGGGTAGATAAATTTATTTTTACAAGCCAGGCTGTAGAAGTCTGGCAATTCAAAGATAAAGGGGTTTGTGATAAATGCGCTAAACAGGAAAGCCTTTGGCGATTAGTAAAAGCGCCTAATTACGAAAGAAGAAATGCCCCTCCCGTATTTTTGTGTAAAAAGTGCTCTAAAGAAAAAACAGATGCATTGAGAGCGCAGGGAGTTAAAATAAGAGGAAAGACTAAATAAATTCTTGATGATAAATTTAGAGCCTAAAATTGTCAAATTTAAAAAATTAGAAAAGTACCAGCGCCTTTTAGATAATACAAAAGATACCATAAATATTAAATCAGGTTTTGTAATGTTAAGGCCAGAGGAGCGAGTAGGAGAGCATATTACAGAAAATAAGGAAGAACTAATAATTATACTCCAAGGCAAAGCCGAGATTTCTTTTGGTAAAAAGAATTTATTTATCAGTAGAAAAGATAATATTATTTATATCCCACCTGAAACAAAGCATGATGTAAAAAACATAGGTAAAGATTTACTTGAATATATCTACGTGGTTTCACCAATCAAAAAACAATAATATTTATAGGAGGTTAAAGCTTGGTGCCGGAGGAGGGAATTGAACCCTCATGACCTTGCGATCATCGGTTTTTGAGACCGACGCGTCTGCCTGTTCCGCCACCCCGGCAAGAGAATTGGTGGAGCTGGAGGGATTTGAACCCTCGACCCCTTGCATGCCATGCAAGTGCTCTCCCAGCTGAGCTACAGCCCCATTTAAAAAGTAAGCCTCATTTTAACAATCGTCGCAGGCTTTGTCAACAATTCCTTGCGAGATAAGGCTTATTGTGTTAAAATTTAAAGCAATATGTTGTTAGGAATACAAGTTTCCACAGCCGGTAAAATTTATGAATCTTTAGAGCGTGCGCACAACTTGGGCTGCAATACAATGCAGATTTTTTCACGCAATCCTAAAAGCTGGCGCGTAAATTCTTTAGAACCAAGAGATATTGAGGAATTTCATAAGCGCGAACTTAAATATAAAATAAGGCCTATTTTTCTCCACATTCCTTATTTAATAAATTTAGCTTCGCCTAATCCAAAATTATATGAAGCTTCCATTGAAGCCTATATTGAAGATATTTTAGAAGCGGATCTCTTGAAAGCAGATTATCTTGTTACGCACATGGGTAGCCATAAAGA
>JBFMBJ010000083.1:0-5732 GCA_040755235.1 Candidatus Omnitrophota bacterium | reverse complement strand
TATTTTTAATCGTTGTAATCATAAAGCGTTATTTAATTTTATATAATTTTTAATATCTTAGCTACTTTAGTTATTTTTTCAATCGCAAAATCTAAATCTTTTTTAGTAAATTTAGCGCTTATTGTTAGGCGTAAACGCGCTTCACCCATTGGCACGGTTGGCGGCCTAATGCCGCAAGCAAAAATACCTTCTTTAAAAAGCATATTACTAAACTTTATAGTTAGATTACTATCACCTGTCAAAATAGGAATAATCGGAGTTTGTGCATTTAGCGTATTAAAACCTATATTTTTTAATTTTTCTCTTATATAATCTGTATTTTTCCAGAGATTATTTCGTAACTTTTTATCTTTTTCAATTATCTCTATAGCCTTAATGCTTGAAGCAATAACTCCGTAAGGAAGACTCGTCGTATAAATAAACGCTCGGCATTTATTAATTAAGTATTCGACTAAGATTTTTGATGCGCAAACATAGGCCCCAAAACTACCAAAGGCCTTACTTAAAGTACCCATTTCTAGATCTATTTTTCCTTCCAATCCTAAATGTTCTACTAATCCAGCGCCATTTTTACCAAAAACACCTGTAGCGTGTGCCTCATCAACCATCAATAAACAATTATATTTTTCTTTTAATTGAACAATCTCATTCAATTTTGCGATATCTCCGTCCATACTAAAGACAGTATCAGTTACAATTAATTTTCTTTTAAAATTTTTATTTTCTTCTAAGATTTTTTTTAGTGCTTTAGTGTCGTTATGCGGATAGCGGATAAATTTGGCTCTACTTAAAATTATCCCATCAATTATTGAAGCATGATTCAAGCGATCTAGTAAAACTAAATCGTCTTTACCCACAAGAGAAGAAATTATACCCACATTTACTTGGTATCCGCTATTAAAAACTAAAGCACTTTGGGTATTTTTAAAGCAGGCTAATTTTTCTTCTAATTTTTTGTGTAACTCGTGTGTTCCAGAGATAAGCCGAGATGCGCCTGTACCTGTACCAAATAATCTTGTTGCTTTAATTGAAGCTTCTTTAAGGCGTTTATCGGAACATAGACCCAAATAATCATTGGAAGAAAAATTTAAAACAAATTTACCATCAATAGAAATTTTTTTATCTTGAGCAGAATTTCTTACGCGGATTTTTCTTAAAAAACCCTTTTTTTCTAAAGAATTTAGTTGTTCTTCGAAAAAATTATTTTGCATATAAACCAAGATCTTTAATCATTAAAAGATCTTCAAGTGGAGCATTGCCTTTAGTGGTTAGGTAATTACCTGTTAAAATCGCATCTGCGCCAGCTAAAAATATTAATGATTCGAGCTTACGTAAATTATATTGCCTGCCTCCGCAGATACGTATTTGTTTATCGGGTAAAATGAAGCGGTATATAGCAATCATTCTCAAAAAATCTGTAGCCTTATCTACCTTTTCATTTTCTAGGCGCGTTCCTTTAATAGGGTTTAAAAAATTTATGGGGATACAATCTGGATTAATACTTTTTAAGAAAAAGGCAAATTCAATTCTTTGTTTTAAACTCTCGCCTAAACCAAATATCCCGCCAGAACATATTTCAAGGCCAGTTTTTTTTAAGACCTCGATGGTTTTTAATCTATCTTCAAAGCTATGTGTCGTACAAATCTTATTAAAATGAGATCTAGCGGTTTCTAGATTATGATTATAACGCTCAATCCCTGCATCTTTTAAAGCCTTGGCCCTCTCTATATCTAAAGTCCCCAACGAAGCATCTAGCTTTAACTTAGGAAATTTTTTTCTTATGGATTTGGCTATCCGACAAATCTTCTTTAATTCTTCTTGGGTTGGGCGCTTGCCACTTGTAACAATACAAAAACGATTTGCCCTACATTTAAGTGATTCTTCTGCCTTTTTTAAAATTGACTCTTCTTTAACTAAGGGGTAAATATCAACTTTGGTTTTATGGTGTGCTGATTGAGCGCAAAAAGCACAATCTTGGGAACATGCGCCGGACTTAGCATTAGTAATAGCACATCTATCTATAAAATCTCCTCGAAATTTCTTGCGGATATCGTTTGCATGAACAAACAAAAACCACATATCATCTTGGCTTGTTTGTAAAAGCCTTTCTGCTTCTTTTAAAGAGATATCTTGAGTGTGTAATACTTTTTGACAAAGTTGTTGTATAAATTTCCTCATGATTAATAATCTAATCTTTTTTCGGATAAAGCGGAGACATATTGCGTAGATTCTTTACCACAACAGGCAAGTTTTCTAAGACATAATCTATTTCATCGTCTTTGGTAAATCTACCTAAAGTAAGCCGCAATGAACCATGGGCTATTTCATGCGGCAAGCCAATCGCCAAAAGTACATGTGACGGCTCTAGTGAACTAGAAGTACAAGCGGAACCAGTAGAGGCAGCAATACCTAATAAATCTAAATTCAAAAGTATTGACTCTCCTTCTATATATTTTATAGAAAAATTAACGTTGTTTGGAAGCCTTTGAGTTGGGTGTCCATTTAAATACACATCATCTATTTTTTCTGGAATGCCTTTGATTAATTTATCTCGCAATTGAGTCTCTCTGGCAGAATCTTTCGACAAACGTTGGCAACAAATCTCAATAGCTTTACCAAGCCCGACAATCCCAGAAACATTTTCTGTAGAAGCTCGACGCCGACGTTCCTGATCTCCACCATGCATAAAGGGTGTAATTTTTGTTCCTTTTCTTAAATACAACGCACCCACTCCTTTAGGGCCATAAAATTTGTGCGCTGACAAAGAGAGTAAATCGACCCCTAAATCGTCGACATTTACTGGAATATGCCCTACAGTTTGCACACTATCTGTGTGAAAATAAATGTTTCTTTCTTTTACAATCTTTGCAATTTCTTTTATAGGCTGAATGGTGCCGATTTCATTATTGGCATGCATAATTGAAACTAGAATTGTCTTATCAGTGAGTTCTTTTTTTATATCTTCTGGAGAAACCTGCCCAAATTTATCTACTTTTAAAACTGTTACTTTAAAACCTAATTTTTCTAAAAATTTAGCCGGCTCCAGTACCGCATGGTGCTCAATACCAGATACAATAATATGATTTCCTTTATTCTGATTAGCAAAAGCTATTCCTTTTAAAGCAAAATTATTTGATTCTGTGCCGCCAGAGGTAAAAATTATCTCATCTGGTTTTGCTCCCAAAAAATTTGCTAAAATTTCCCTAGCGTTTTCTAGGCCCTTTTTCGCTTCTTGGCCAAATTGATGAATGCTTGAAGGATTACCAAAAATATCTGTAAAATATGGCTGCATGCACTTGGCTACCTCTGGATCACAAGGTGCAGTTGCAGCATAATCTAAATAAACTTTTCCCATCTAAAACCTCTCTGTTTCGCTTACTCAGTTCTTCCTTTTATCTTCTAGGAAGGGCTAGGTTCATACTACCTACTCGATATCCTTCCAAATCTAGGGTTATATAAGTATAGCCTAATTTCTTGAATTTCGCAATCACTTTATCGCCGAGGTGCGTCCCTGTTAGGCGTTTGATTTCTTTGTTTTCTAATTCAATCCTACAAAGATTATTATAATGTCTGACCCTTACCTGCTTAAACCCTAAACTGTGCAAAAATTCTTCAGCCTTATCAATTTTTATTAGATCCTTTTTATTGATACTATTTCCGTAAGGAAATCTGGAAGCTAGACAAGCCAAATTTGGCTTGAACCATGTTTTAAGCCTGTATTGCCTTGATAAAACCCTAATTTCATTTTTAGTTAATCCTGCCTCTTGCAAGGGACTTCTGATTTTAAATCTTTTCTTTGCTTTTGTGCCTGGACGAATATCCGCTAAATCATCAAGGTTAGAACCATCTACAATATGTTTTATTTTATTTTTTTTGGCAATTCGATTTAAATTAGAAAAAAGTTCGTGCTTGCAGAAATAACAACGGTTATGAGGATTTTTAATAAAATTTTTGTTTTTTAATTCGCTTGTTTGAATTATCAATAGCTTCGTTTTAAAATCTTTTGCAATCTTTTTTGCCTCTTCCAATTCCTTTTTAGGATAAGTTGCTGAATATGCTGTTACCGCTAAAACATTATCTTCTAAAACGGATTTGGCTATTTTTAATAAAAAAGTGCTATCCAGGCCTCCCGAAAAAGCAATTAAAATATTATTTAACTCAAGCAATATTTTTTTTAATCTTGAAAGTTTATTTTTTAGGGTATCATTCATAGAACAAAATACTAGCTTAATAACGCTGGCGCATTTTTAATTTTGTTAAATCTTCTTGGATATTTGCCTGTGTTTGAATAATCTGATCTAATTTTTTGTTAATCTGGTCATAATTAGTATCTTTTAATTGGCCAGCGATTTCTTCTAATTTATAGTAAATTCTATCTATGGTTACTTGCTCTGAGCCAGTTCGTTGCTGTGCCCAGACATAAATAACAGTACCAAAAAGAATAAAAAATACCACCAATCCAAACAATAATTTTTTAAATCTCATTCTGCCTCCTTTTTATTTTTTATATAATTTTTGGGAAAACCAAATCGAAAATAAATACAATAATATCAATGGAAAAGCTAATGTGCAGAGATTAAAAAAACTTATCACAGGAGTAATTATAGCTGCGATAATAAAACTAATTAAAATTACGTATTTAAAATTTTTCTTTAATGAATCGAGATGAATAATTTCTAATTTAGTTAAAAATAAAATTACATACGGCAATTCAAAAATAATGATACCCATAAAAAATAAAATAAAAATAAAAGAGATATATTGATCTAAAGAAAATACGGGTATGATACTAATACTAGAAAAATTTAGAAAGAATCTTATGGCCTGTGGTAATAATAAAAAATATGTAAAACAAATTCCTAAAATAAATAAGAAACAAGAAATGTAGAAAAAATTTAAAAATAATTTTTTATTTTTTTCTTCAAAATTAATAACAATAAATTTATATAACTGATATAAAATTATAGGGATAGAAAAACATAGTCCCAAAAATAGAGTAACTTTTAAATAAACAAAAAAACCCTCCGCAGGATTTAAAAGAACTACCTTGCCCACGCCACGCGTAAGAATACTTACAGCCCGAGGAACAAAAAAATAAGATATAATTGAGGAAATAAAAAATGCAACTAATGAAATAATTATATGGCTATGTAATTTTTGCAAATAACGCCTTAGGAATGTAAATTTATCCATCAAGTAACCTATTTTTAAAAGACTTAATTAATTATAACATTGCTCTTTATAAATTACCAAATTTTCTTTAAATTGTTGTATTGTTTAATACATATTCTAATATTACATCTGCCTGCTTTGCTGCTGCGATATTTACCCGAGGAGATAGAGCTGGTTTTTGGCAAATATCCGACTTTAAATCTCCAATTATTATTAAATTTTTCTTTACCTTATGAATTTTAATCTCATCACTTGCGCCAATTCCACCCAAACCAGAAACGCTTACAATAAATTTACCTAAACCCAATAACTCTTCAACAAGCATAGTCTTAAATTCTATTTTGTCAAAACACTCTGCTATGATATTACAATCGCTAAATAATTCTTTTATATTTGATTTTTCTATCCTTTTATTTATGTTTTTAATTTCTAAATCTGGATTTATTCGGCTAAGATTTTCTTTTAATGCATCTGTTTTATTCATCCCTACTTGGTTCAAAAAATAAAACTGCCTGTCTAAATTCGCTTGGCTAACAATATCGAAATCAATAATAGTTAAT
>JBFMBJ010000082.1:0-5788 GCA_040755235.1 Candidatus Omnitrophota bacterium | reverse complement strand
AAGTGGTAACGGGGTTTTAGGAGGTTAAAAGACACAGAATGATTGTGTCTTAGCAATTTTTGCTCTTTGAAAACAGACGAAAAGTCCTGCTAGTAGAAAATCAGGGGTTCTCCGACGGTATCATGTATAGCATAAGCCTAGGCACAGGAGAGAAGAATCCCATAAAACTCTTACTCAATGATTTGCTGGAAGCCAGGAAAAGAGGAATCAGTGTTACAATGTATCTTAATACCCGCTTTATGGGCACTGAAGAAACCGAAGAGTCTTTTATTGAAAGTCCTGTCTTTAGGGAGTTAAAAGATGCGGGATGTAACATTTACCTTATACCACCCATCCGTAAGCTTCATGATAAACTCATTATCATAGATAATCGGCATGTAATTGTAGGCAGCTCAAACTGGTCTAACTCTGCCTTGCGCAGAAATTTTGAATCCAATACCCTTATTGACTCACCTCTTCACGCCCAGGAGAAACTAAAACATCTTGAAAATATATTGAACTTTGTAAAGTCTAATACTGAAATATCCAATACACCGTATTATTTGCAAGAACTTCCTGAGAATCTATCTATCCCTAACGAACTTCTGATAAATAAAAAATACTTCTCTCGTATGGTTACAAGACAGGATGACCGAACCTTTGCCCTGTATTTACTGCTTTTAGCCCACAGCCAACTTATAGAAGAGGGAGAATTTTTCATAAACTTAGAAGATATGGGATTGAGTTTAGGACTGCCCGGTTCCTGGACTTATACTGACTTAAGAAGGCAGGTAATTAGAAACCTGAAGAATTTACAGGATCGTTATAATCTTATAAGTGTGAAGTTTTTTCATGGCAAGGATGCCTTTGTTAAGCTTGTAGATATCCCGGGCAGCACTTTTACTATATCTTCTAATTCCATTATTCAGAGCCAAGATTCTACCCTGTCCACGCGCCTGAAATTTCTGCTTTTAATTGAGACCCTGCTTAAAAGCGAAGGGGAGGACTTGTATTCTATGCCAAAGTCTAACCTAGCCAAGCGTTTTAATGTTAATAAAACAACCATTCAGGAGGCCTTTAAGGATCTCTTGACAATCAGAAACTGAGTTTGAATCCTCCGCTCCTTAAAAATACTTGACAAATCTATCAATTAGATATATATTAAGTTTGATAATTAAGTTTAAGTGGCGTGTTCGAAGGGGGAACCTCCACTCTAAAAAAGTAAAACCTTCGCTTGAAAAGGCGGAGGTTTTTTATTTGTTTGATTTATATGTATAAAGTTGTATAATGTTGTATTAGGTGATAAAAATGACGAACCTAAATGGATATATGACTGTAAAAGAGGCTGCAAAGCTTCTTGGCATTTCCGCCATGACTTTGCGTCGTTGGGATAATGGGAAAAAATTAAAGGCTAAACGCCACCCAATTAATAACTACAGGCTTTATAGCCGCAAAGAGTTAGAAGTGATTTTAAAGGAGATAAATAAAAAATGAAAAAAGTACCTTGGTCAATATCCACGACTGTTAGAAACCCAGAAAGGCTTAAGGATTTCTTGAAAGTTTTAAAGCAGTTAGAGGGTTCAGATTTCAAGAGTAAAAACCAAATCCAGTATCAAGTATTATTAATTAAGGAAAGGCTTTACAGTCCTACAAAAATTCCTACCAGTTACAGGGCTTTAATAGATGATTTTGCAAAAGAAATTCCCTTAGACATAGCGAGAAAAATCTTTGATTTTCAGCATTACGAAGATCCGCCCATGAGAGGCAGGCAGTCGGTTAACCCATTAAATAAATTAGGTTTTTCCATTGCCAAAGACACGGCAGGCGCAATCAAAATTACGAGCCTTGGCAATTTATTTATTTCTCCAGAGTCGGATATCGGGTATATATTTTTTAAGAGCCTTTTAAAGCTTCAATTTCCAAATCCTTGGTCAGATGATTTTACTGATAAGAAAGGTTTTAATATACGGCCATTTATTGCAGTACTGCATCTGATCAATAAAATAAAAAAGTTAAGCAGGGAAGAGTTTGCAATTTTCTGCCCTACATTGCTTCACTTTAAAGATATAGATAGATATTCCAAATATATACTCAAATCGCGGACTTTAAAATCCAAGACCGAAAAAGACAAATTCATCAAAAAATTCCTTAAAGAATTTTATAGCACTAAAAGCCTCACTAGAATTCAAATAGATAATCTTTTTGACTATGGTGATAATGCAATGAGGTATTTTAGGCTTACGAGGTATTTCCGCGTTACCAAGCAGCCACTAGGGAGGTGGATTATTGAATTAGAGCCAGCGAGAACGAAAGAAATAGAACAGCTACTTGTTTTATACGACGGATCAGCTATTAACTTTGAAACGGTTGATGAATATATCGATTATCTGAGCGATATTGATAAGCCGGAATTACCATGGGAGCTTGATTACGAAAAATCTAAGGATGTCGCGTTATCCTTACTTGATATTGTAAAAAGAGACTTCAATAGCCTTGCAGATGTTTTAAAGGCAAAAGTGGCCGAAGCATTTGAATCAACAGTAAATACAGATTTGAACACATTAGATTCGAGGGGTATAGGCCGTTTTGTAAATAAGCTGAGAAATTTGCGCAGCGAAATTATCGAAATTAAAAGAGGCAGTGTTTTAAGAAAAAACATAAATCAGCTTAAAGACATATTATCAGTTTTTAAAGATAAAAAGAAATTTCGGGAGCTTGAGCCTGTAGAGTTTGAGTATATGATTTCTCAATGCCTAAAAATTATAAATGATGAGTTAGAGATTAAACCTAATTGCATATTAGATGATGAAGGAAGCCCTATTGGCTTTGCCCCGGGCAATAAGGCAGATATCGAGGGATATTATGAGTCATTTAATAGCATATTTGAAGTTACACTAGACGTCTCCAGGCATCAAGTTTACAGAGAAAGTGTTCCGGTAATGCGCCATCTTAAAGATTTTGAAAGCACAAATACCAGTAAACCTGCTTTTTGCGTATTTGTTGCTCCTAGAGTTCATAATGACACGGTTAATTACTTTTGGTATTCACTTAAATATGGTTTTGAGGGTAGGAAACAGAGCATTGTTGCGTTAGATTTAGCTCACTTTGTGGAAATTTTGGAATTTTTTATTAATACCATTGAACAGAAAAATAATTTTACTCATCGCAATTTGAAAACATTATTTGAATTGATAACGTCGAATGCTGCCGGCAAAGAATCGAGTACAAGCTGGTTCGCCGATGTCTCCCAAATTATAAAAGGCTGGCAACAGTCTATCGCGCCATGATGAAAAAGAATCACATATATTTAGGCGATTGCGTAGAAACTATGGAAAGACAAATTGATAAGGACAGCGTTAACTTGATATATGCAGACCCACCATACAATCTTTCCGGAAAGCCTCTTAATCTAATTAACAATAAAACAGGCGGAGCTTTTTACAAAATGAATGAGGATTGGGATACATGGAATTATGATGAGTATGTTAAATTTACAGAGCGATGGGTAAAAAAATGCTGGGATATCCTCAAGTCCAATGGTAGTCTTTATATTTCTTGCACTCACCATAATTTAGCAGAGATAGTAGTTGAAGCTAAGAAAATTGGATTTAAGCTCAATAATATAATTACGTGGTATAAAACCAATGCGATGCCAAGTATAACGAAAAGGACATTTACGCATTCAACGGAGTTTGTTTGTTGGTTCGTTAAAGGCAAGGGATGGAAATATAACTATTTCCAGCTTAAAGAATGGAATCCTCAGAAAACCCAAGAAGGCGAATCTAAACAGTTGAGAGATTTTATACATTTTATAGAGTTGCCCATTGTTCAGGGCCAGGAAAGGGTAAAGGGATCAAATGGTAGGGCATTGCATCCGACTCAAAAACCTGAAAAATTGATTGAGTTAATTATAATGGCTTCTTCAGATAAGAATGATTTAATCCTTGATCCATTTTTCGGAACAGGAACTACGGGGATTGTTGCATCTAAATTAGGAAGAAAATGGATAGGGATAGAATCAAACAAGAAGTACTTCAATGTTGCAAATAAAAGAATATTTAAAAAAATCAGGAGGAACTATGTCTAATACTAAAATAATACACGGGGATGCGATTCATCTGCTAAAAGATATGGAACCCAGTAGCGTGGATTTAATTTTTGCCGACCCGCCATATAATCTTTCCGGGAAGGATCATCTTACTTGTAAGAACGGTAAGATGGCAGTATGCGATAAAGGAGAGTGGGACCAAATAGATGATATTCATGAATTTAATAGAGAGTGGGTCGAGGGTTGTATCCGAGTTTTAAAAGACGATGGGACAATTTGGATTTCCGGGACATTGCATAACCATCCATCAATTGGTGTTACCCTTAAAAAGTTAAATCTGTGGATAATAAACGACATTATATGGTATAAGCCTAATGCCTCACCGCTACTGCAAAAAAACCGTTTTGCGCCATCAACAGAATTGATATGGATAGCCAGCAAATCAAAGAAATATTATTTTAACTATGAAATGGCTAGGTGTTTAAATAATGGAAAACAAATGAGAAACCTCTGGGAATTATCAGCCGAAAGACATAAAACAATCCATCCAACAGAAAAACCCGAGAAGCTTATGGAGCGAATTATACTAATTGGAAGTGAAGAAGGGGATACAGTTTTAGATCCTTTTATGGGTTCGGGCACGACGGGCGTTGTAGCTAAACAGCTAAACAGAAACTTTATAGGAATTGAGATAGATAACGCCTATTTTAAAATAGCGAAAGATAGAATAGAAAATACCCATGCAAAAAGCAACTTGACCAGTTATTTAAAAAGCTTGCAGCAGAATAAAACACAACAAGAATTTTATGCTGGAAGTGCAAAATAGAATATTCTGATTTTTATCAGATAGGACAGGAGGCGAAATGATTGAAATTCTAAATTCTCTTAGAAACTATATTTGGTCAGCATTAGCATTTGTAGCTGGTTTAGCTACTAAGCATATTTTCGATTTATATCGAAACAAAATATCGAAATTACAATATTCTATCAACAAATCCTTTCTTGGCGCATCTGGACAGGATAACTATTTTGGAAATGTACAAATTTTATATAATAATAACCCTGTTCAAAATCTCTTCCTTTGTACCATAACACTTGTTAATACTTCTAATAGGGATTTTAATAATCTGGAGATAGCTGTTTGGAGTGAAGTCGATAGTCTTATTTTAGTTTCACATGCAAACAAATCTAATTCAATAAATCCTCTATCATTAACACAATCTTATATACAAGAATGTCAAAATATTACGCAACAAAATGTTAAATTAGTTTGGTCGAGACGCCCATATTTGATTCCTGTTTTAAATAGAGATGATAGCGTTACCTTTTCCTGCCTCGTTACGAATCCCAATAAAATTGAACCAAACATATATCTTAACTGTGACCATCCAGGGTTAAAAATAGAACCAACTTTTGTAAAACCACAGTTATTCTGGGGAGAAAACCAGGGGATTGCAGCGTTATATGGTTTATTTGTTACAGCTATCGCTTCTCTATTTATAGCTAATTGTGTAGAATCGAAAACTATTGTCACTTTAATTGTATTCTTGATGGCTGCTTTTTTGCTTATACCCGGTGTTATTACATTAAAGATTGTTAAACAAATAAGAAAAATAATAAGGTAGTTTTAATCCAACACCTTTTAAAAATTTTTGGCCGCCGCAATAAAAAAGGGATTTTTTATTTAGGATTTTTGCGAGGAAGAGGACGTAAAAGTGTTTGGCGAATTTTGCCCCCACCCAAAATTCGCCAAATACGAAA
>JBFMBJ010000081.1:1694-5812 GCA_040755235.1 Candidatus Omnitrophota bacterium | reverse complement strand
AATTACAGCTAGTAGTTGTAAATGCAAAGATATTTTTTTCTGAGCGTGTTGTATGCGAAATTGACGGATTAAAATTAGTCCTAAATCCAAAGGAATCTATTTGGGAAGCAAAAGAATTACCAGCGGAAAATAAAGAATTTTTTAAAAAGGTAAATGCAAAAGAAGTTGAGGAATTTTTTGGTGTAACACTACCCGAGCATATTAAAAAGAATTATGAGAATCAACAAATCTCTAAGAGGCTTAATCAGCAAGAGATTATGAAGATTATCGATTTTACTCCGCCATTTTTGAAGATAAATAAAATTATAATTTTTAATGTCGATAAAAATCAAATAAATCAAACTTTTGGTTTAGGGATGGGCGTAATAACTTCCAAGGATACAAGCGGTCATTACAACGAAACTATTTTTTTAGCACTTTGTGGATGGTTAATGGCCTCGGCAGTTTCAATACACCTTGCAGTTTTATTTCCTTCGGCAGCACCCGAGGTAATTGAAGCAAAAGGCGTAAGACCGATAGAAAAAGACATATGGAAACCACCGGCCAAAGGGACAATTTTTTGGGTTGAAACACACGTAATTGAAAAAAGAGGCCAGTCGGTAATGATGAAAACGAGAATTTCTTTTGATAAAATTCCTTATGGCGTAGCGGATGAATCAAAATCAATTTTGATCCATAAGCAATTGGCAAAAAATGATTAATTAAAAATGTCACAGTGGGCAGTATCTAACTTTTTTACATCTTTCGCAACATTATTTCTGAGTGCTTTTGTATTTTTTTCCAATAGAAAATCGAAGGCCAACAGAATATTTTGTCTTTACTCTCTAAGTATTTCGGAGTGGAGTTTTTTTACTGCCTTCCATGCGTTTACTAGTTCTAGTTCGGTATCCCTTTTTTCAGCTAAAATAATGCATCTTGGTGTGCTACTTATTCCTATTCTATTTTTCCATTTCTCCTTAGCAATTTTGGACATCTATAAGAAACATAAAAATAAGCTTTTTGTCGGATATTTAATAAGTTCTATTTTAATTATTTTAAATTTCACTACTAATTTAATTGTTGCAAAAGTGAGACCAAAACTTGGTTATCACTATTTTATGGACGGGGGTATTCTTTATCCATTTGTAATTTTACTTTTTGTTTTCTATACCATCTTCGGTCTTTATCTTTTATTAAAAGGTTGTTTTATTTATACAGGAAATAAGAAAAATCAATTGAAGTATCTTTTTACTGGTTCTTTGTTGGGTTATGTATTTGGCGTTTCTTGTTTTCTTCCAGTTTATAATATAATAATATTTCCCTATCCAATTGGAAGCTATGCTATCAGTGTATATGTATTTATAACTACCTATGCCATCGTCAAATACCGCCTCATGGATATCAATGTTGCTCTTACCCGAGCAGGGATTTTTGCTATTGTCTATACTCTTGTTTTAGGTTTACCTTTTTGGTTAGGATATAAATTATTAGGCAATGGTGATTGGTTTAATATTCTTTTATTTGGTATGGTAATTGCAACTTTAGGACCATTTATTTATCAATATTTACGTAAGCGCACAGAAGACATTCTTTTTCGCAAAGAGCACCTTTATCAACAGGCATTAAAAGAATTTGCTAAAACTTTAACTCTGATTAAGGATTTTAATACTTTGTTAGGAACAATTACTTCTAAAATCGTTGATTTATTGAAGGTCTCAGTAGGAATTTATCTCAAAGACAAGGAAAGCAATTCATATCTTTTAAAACATAATTGGCCAAAAGAGAACAATTTTCCAAAGAAAGTTTCCACTGATTCTTTAGTTATCGGTTTATTATATGAAAATAAAAAATCTATTTTTGGTGAACAGATAGTTTTTGACTCAGATTTTTCAAATAAAGATATAGCCTTGATTGTTCCCTGTTTTGTTAAAAACGAACTTCTGGGTTTTATAGTTTTAGGGAAAAAATCCAAGGGACAAGTTTATTCTCAAATAGATATAGATATTTTTGAAATTCTTTCTAGTTATTTAGGTTTGACTTTTGAAAATCTAAATTATTTAATCGAATTAGAAAATCTTCATCAACAACTTCTTGAGAAGGAACGCTTAATTTCTGCTAGTGAAATTTCTGAGGCCTACAATCACGAATTAGGAAATATTATTAATAATATTTCTATGGCATCATCTAGTTTGAGTTTTGAAGAATCTTCAAAAGAGGAAATAAAAAACGTTTATGAAGCTATAAAACGTAATATTAAGCGAGCAAAAGAAATTTTTGAGTCAGTTAGCAGTTATGATGTAAAAGCAAAAAGTCAATTTATACTTAGAGACTTAAACCAAATCTTTAAAGAAATCCTCAATTCTTTTAAACAAAAAATAGAGACTTTTAAAATCAATCTTACAGAGGATTTTTATGACGTTTTACCACTTATTCCTCTAAACGAAAATTTTCCTTCAGCATTTAATTATATTTTAAATGCGGCAGTTAATTCTATGGAAAAGCAACCAGCAAAGGAACTTTTTGTCTCTACAAAACTTAATATAGAGACAAATTCAGTTAGAATTATGTTTCAGGATACAGGCGGTGATGTTACGCAAGATAAATACTATCATGGCGTTGCACCTGAAAGGGGTCAAGTTGGAGGCATTTATTATTTTATTGCCAGGCGGATTGTTTTTGACCATCAGGGCACTTGGAAAATAGAATCCAATAATAATATCGGAACAAGGATTGTGATTGATTTACCGATAAAAAGACAAGAATAATAAAAAATTAAATAATTATCCGCCACAAAACTTCGGCGGATTTAATTTCGACATACAATTTATGTCATTTAAAAATTCCATAAATTGTGTCGTCATTAAAGAAGGGGGGTGAGTTATAAATGGCACAGAAAGTAGCTAAGGTAGGTATTAAAAGGAAAGCAGGATACCTTTATTTTATCGACAAACAAGGTGATGTTTCTTGCGCAAAGATGGCTCGTGGCAAGAATAAAGGCGGTAAACGCGAAAAAGTAGCAAAAGTTGGAGTTGAAAAGAAAAAAGGTTATCTCTATTTTGTAGACAAACAAGGTGATGTTTCTTGCGCAAAGATGGTGCGTGGAGGTAAATAAGAAGTAGTTGAAATAAAGCCCCTAAATTTTATAAAAGTTTATAAAAAAATTTTCTAGGGGCTTTATTTTCTCCAAGAATCGTAAGACATCTATTAAAATCAAATCGGATTTATAATGGACCCCGTTAGAAATTTTGATATAACGGGAGTGTTTTAATTTATTGTGAAGTAGAGTTCGGAGAAGGGAGTATCTTGCGGGGTGGAAAAAGATTATATTTTTATTCATGGCGCCAAAGAGCACAATTTAAAAAATATAGATTTAAAAATTCCCCGCAATAAACTTGTGGTAATTACTGGTTTAAGTGGATCGGGTAAATCTTCTCTTGCGTTTGACACGATTTATGCCGAGGGACAGCGCCGATACGTAGAAAGTTTATCGAGTTATGCCAGGCAATTTATAGAGCAATTACAGAAACCGGATGTCGAATATATCGAAGGTCTTTCTCCAGCAATTGCTATTGAACAAAGGCAAACTGGAGGAAATCCTCGTTCAACTGTAGCCACTCAAACAGAGATTTATGATTACCTCAGGCTTCTTTTTAGTAGAATTGGAAAAGTATTTTGTTATAAATGCGGCCGGCCTGTTTCAAGGCAAACCTCTCAAGAAATTGTAGAGCAAATCTTAAAGCTGCAAAAAGAATCAAAGATCGAAATTTTAGCTCCATTAATTAAAGGTAAAAAAGGAAAATTTGATAATATTAGAAAACTTGTGCAAAAAGCAGGTTTTACTCGTATTCGTGTTGATGGGGAAATTTACGAACCAGAAGAAAAATTAAATTTAGCGCGCTATAAAATTCATAACATTGAAGTACTAATAGATAGGTTAACAATAAAACCAGAAATTAAATCGCGGCTCAATGATTCTATAGAAACAGCTTTAAAAATAGGTAAAGGCAGTATTATCGTTAATCATCAAGGAAAGGATTTAGTTTTTAGTGAACTTTTTGCCTGTGTCAAGTGTGGAATTAGTTATCAAGAAGTAGAGCCGCGTAATTTCTCTTTTAATTCTTGGTATGGCGCATGCCCAA
>JBFMBJ010000081.1:0-1684 GCA_040755235.1 Candidatus Omnitrophota bacterium | reverse complement strand
GGTTTGGGTGTCAAAATGGAATTTGATGCAGATTTAGTTATTCCTGATAAAGATAAAACTATCAATGAAGGAGCAATTGAGCCATGGAAAAAAGGCCCGCGGGGATATATTCTTTATTATCGAAGCTTGTTGCGGGAATTATCAGGAGTTTTAAATTTTGATTTCGACACACCGTTTAAAAAATTGCCCAAAGAAATTCAAAAAGCAGTTCTTTATGGATCTAGTGAATCCGTATGGGGAAAGCCTTTTGAAGGATTATTACCTCATTTAGAAAGATTATTTCACCAAACTCAAAGCGATTATTTGAAGCAGGAAATTTCACGTTATATTTCAGCATTACCTTGCCCTGCGTGTCTTGGCGCTCGCCTTAAAAAAGAGAGTCTAGCAGTAAAAATAGAAAATAAATCAATTTGGGATGTGGTACAAATGTCTGTTACACAAGCAAAAGATTTTTTTGCTAAATTAGATTTAAATGAAAAAGAAAAATTAATTGCTGACGAAATTTTAAAAGAGATAAAACAGAAACTTCAATTTTGCATTGATGTCGGACTTGATTATCTAACTTTAAATCGTAAAAGCTCAACTTTATCTGGAGGAGAAGCGCAGAGAATTCGCTTGGCCACGCAAGTTGGTTCTGGGTTAATGGGTGTGATTTATATTTTAGATGAGCCTAGCATTGGGCTTCATCCGCGCGATAATGATAAGTTACTCGCTACTTTAAAGACATTACGCGATTTAGGAAATAGTTTACTTGTGGTAGAACACGATGAAGAGACAATTAGGCAGGCTGACCACGTGGTAGATTTAGGTCAGGGTGCAGGACGTTTTGGCGGAGAAATTATTTTTAATGGCAATGTAGAAAACCTTCTTAAATCAAAAGAATCCTTAACTGGAAAATATTTACGCGGAGACCTAAAAATTCCAATGCCTGTAGAAAGGAGGTTGCAGGGAAAAAATTATTTAGAGATTATTGGTGCATCCGAACATAACCTTAAAAATATTAATGTAAAAATTCCCATAGGTAATTTAATTTGCGTTACAGGTGTGTCGGGTTCAGGTAAATCAACCTTGGTAGATGATATTTTATATCGCGCTTTAGCGCAAAAAATATATAAATCAAAAAATAAACCCGGAATTCATAAAAAAATTATAGGATCTGAGTTATTGGATAAAGTAATTGTGGTTGACCAATCTCCAATTGGGAGAACCCCGCGTTCAAATCCAGCTACCTACACAAATGTTTTTAGTACAATTAGAGATTTATTTAGTCAAATGCCAGAGGCAAAAATTCGCGGCTATAGGCCAGGGAGATTCAGTTTTAATGTCAAAGGTGGCCGTTGTGAGGCATGTTCTGGAGACGGAATTAAAAAAATTGAAATGCATTTTTTACCAGATGTTTATGTGCGCTGTGAAGTTTGTCATGGAAAGCGCTTTAATGAATCAACACAAGATATAAAATATAAAGGTAGATCAATTTCTGAAGTTCTGGAGATGCCTGTAGAAGAAGCTCTAAATCTTTTTAGTAATATTCCAAAAATAAAATCTATTCTACAAACATTATTTGATGTAGGTTTGGGTTACATTCAATTAGGCCAGTCTGCTACAACACTTTCTGGCGGCGAAGCGCAGCGTGTAAAGTTAGCCAGTGAATTAAGCAAACGCTCTACCGGAAAAACACTTTATA